>CAJUEB010000126.1 GCA_910585135.1 uncultured Eubacteriales bacterium | reverse complement strand
TTTGCATTTCACCATTTTTCATCCCTCCTTGCTCCATTTTAACATATTTCTATCTGTTAGTAAATACTTCCAAAAATAAAAAACAAAATGTTTGTAACAAAGCAGTTGAACTTGAATTAAATGGCGAGACTCTTTTATCTTTGTCAAATGAATCAATTGAGAAAATATTTATAGATAAAAAGAGTCAAGTTCAAGGTGATCGAAAATTATCAGGAAAGATTGATAGTTTGGCTAAGGCGATCGACCAATACTATCAAGTGCTTCAAAAAAACTCAGATGATATAGGAAGAAGGTTAGCTATCCAAAACAACCGATCACCTGCGATTAAATGCTTGAAAGAAATTAATGCAGGGAAGCTTCATCATTATTATTTTTTGCCACAGGATGCGTATTTGAAAAACGGTACAAAAAGCAATGGGCTAATTGTTGATTTGCTGGAAATAGGGACATTGTCGATTGCCGATGCAGAGGAAATCATTTCTCCTTTTAAGTCTGGAATTTACTTTGCAGGCTTGCCACAACTTCCTGAAATCGAGGATTTAAAAAGCTGTGAAGATGCAACTACGATGAAGGCTTTTATAATGCAGGTTGCTGAATATATGCGGTTAAAATCATCCTATTGGTTGGAGGAAGAGGGAGATTTTGTGGATATCGAAGGAACAATATTATCGCCATGGTGTGAACACTTGATGCAACGATTTTCAAATGCTTTTATACGAATTGGGCTGGACAACCCAACTGAACAAGATTTTGAAAGTGTAATAACTCATTGCTATAGGAAAGGAAACCAATGAAGTACTTACTATTTGACGAAAATGCAATCTCCACATATGTAAGCGAAAGTCGTCTTCAAAGCATAGAATATCCTGATGGCCTAAGTTTCATAAAGCATATATGCGGGAAGCAAAGCTCTGAAATGTTTTACAACACCAGGATTGAATATACAAAAGATGGAATTCTTTTTGTAGGACGACGTAAGAAGGAAAATCCGCCAAGCGAGATTGATAAACATATTTTTTGTATTGATTTAACCTCTTGTGCCCTGCTCAATGAGGAAACTAATCCTGCTAGATTACTTAACATTATTCAGAAAACCTTTAGATTAACATTAAAAATCTGGAACAGATATCCGTTCTCTGCCTCAGAGCGGATTAATGAAACAAAATCAATTTTATTCCCGTTTTCCATAACAGATCACCACAGATTAGTAATTGAGCGATCTAATCAAGTGCCAAGATTGGAAAGTAGAGGCATAATTTTTCCCCTTCTTGCCTATAAATATAATGCCGAGGAACCTGGACAGATATTAGATGTAGTTGAAACTGATGTTCTGCGGCAGGCAGGAGAAGAATATGCTGAGAAAAAATATTCACTACAAAATCAACTGGAGATTGCGCTGTCATCTGGTGAAAAAACTAATAATACAAGCCCTCTTGGATATATTGAGGCCAATATGTGTGTAGGGAGGGACGACTTTATCTACTGGGAGTATGATCGTCAGCTTGAAGCACTTACGGAATCACAGCGAAAAGTCGTTGAATATGGCGCTATCGACACACCTTTACGAGTGGATGGTGCTGCGGGAACAGGAAAAACAATTTCACTAATCATGCGTGCTTACAGGCTTTTGACGATAAATAGAGAAAAAAAACTCCCGTTCCATATTATTTTTTTCGCACATAATGAATCAACTGCACTACGCAATCAGGAAGTATTTAGCTTATATAAGGATAGTGACTACTTCTTATCTTTACAACCAGAACAATCAATATGCTTTACAACATTATTGGCATTTTGTTGCAAATTTGCACACATTGAAGAAACGGCAATTATCGAGTCAAATGCAGCAGATGCTAAAACTTATCAGTTGATGATGATTGATGAAGTTGTAAAACACGCACATAAGACAAATCGCATTAAAACCTATCGACCTCTTTTAAGCCCTGAAGTTTACAGTTTATTTGACACAGAGAAAACAGATTGCACAACCTTAGCAAATATGCTACAGCATGAGTTCAGCATACAGATAAAAGGACGGACAGATTGTTCGATAGAAAGTTACCTTGAATTGGAAACTATCCCAAACGGAATTCCATGTAAAACAAAACCTGAAAAAGAATTGATTTTTTCATTATTTGTAGACTATCAAAAAATGCTCCAAGTACAAGGGAATTTTGATGTTGATGATGTCACAATTGAAGCGATATCTCATCTTAATGCACCAATTTGGCGTAGAAAACGGCAGATTGAAGGATATGATTATATTCTCGCGGATGAGATGCATTTGTTTAATTTAAATGAACAAAGTGTATTTCATTTTCTGAGCAAAGATATGTCGACTAGAAATATTCCTCTCTGCTTTGCCTTAGATTATAGCCAAGCTATTGGAGATCGAGGAAATGTTTCTCACGACTATATCTCAAGCGGTTCATTTGGGAATGTTAAAGAGGAGAAACTTTGCACACTCTTCAGAAACAGCCCTCAAATTATTGATTTCTGTGCTTCAATTGCAGCATCAGGAACATTGATGTTTGGCACAACATTTTCAAATCCTTATGTTAATATGCAGTACCATTTCACTCATGCTGAAGAAACCAAAATGCAAATACCTGAACTTCACATGTATGTAAATGATGATGCAATGATTGCTGATCTTGCTAATCAACTTGGTGAGCTAATGAAGTCACTACAATGTAAACCAAGAGATATCGCAATTATTGCATTTGATAGCAAATGGCTATCAAACGAAGGCGTTCAATTGCTTGAGGTAATTACTGGGAAAAAGTATGCACTGCTAGATCAAACTGTGTCTGTTCCATCAGAGCAGTATATCTTGGCATCACCGTATGCGATTAACGGACTTGAATTTCACGCAGTCGTTTTACTCGGTGTAGATGAGGGGCGACTCCCTCAAACAACAGGAACCGGTGATATTTCACAACATTTCCTAAAGTATTCAGCATATAACATGCTATATCTGTCTTCTTCTAGGGCTAAATATCGAGTAACTATTATGGGGTCAGAGCTCAAAGGAGAATCGAGTTGTTTGGAACATGCTATCAAGGCAGAAACTATACATGTAAAAAGGCATTCATATGTTATATTGCCTTGAACAAATGAGCGGAGTTGGTTCGGTTTTCAAAACTGAACCAACTCCGCTTTAACTTTTACCAATTCTGTCTGAGAGCCGGTCAATCCGGTACTCTGCCTGCTGGTAGTGTCAAGAGTTTTTCGCAAATTAGTTTGCAGGCTCTGCTTGCTGTGAAATTAGGAATTACCCTCGATCCCGCTGTGTGGACCGGACACTCGTCTGAGATATTCCTCCAAATCACCACAGAGGACTAACTCCGCATAATCCAAAGGAGCATTGTAAACGAGCCAGTCCAGTTCGGAACGGGCGTTGATGCTCATAGCGACTTCCTTCTCGACCTCGGTACAGTCAATGGAAATCATACTTCTGTCCGCATAACGCAGTTCGACATTGCCAGTGTCGATGTTAAACTCGCACGATAACATCTTACTCATAGTGGAACCTCCGTAAAACCTTGTATTTTGTAACCAAGCCTGACTGACAGCTGCTATTCATTTTTTGATTACTGTTTTACGGACACCCACCCAAAGGCGCGGCTCAAAATTTTACAAGGGTTCAAACCATCATGCCGACACAGTCGAAATAGGGCTTTTCGCGAATGCGATCCATGTTGTCCCTGAACAGTGAGTGACCCAGCGTAACCACGATGAAATCAGCCTGTGCCATTGCGTCGTCGAACGGCAGGTTCGGGATACCGGACACCTCGCCTGCCGGGGCGAACGGCTCGCAGGCAATCACCTTCACGCCTTTTTCCTGAAGCAGGCGGCACAGCTCGATGGAGGGCGATTCGCGCAGGTCGTCAACGTCCGGCTTGTAGGACAGGCCGAGCACCAGCACGGTGTCACTCACCTTTTTCATCGCGCCCAGCACCTTGCCCGCGACAAAGCGCGGCTTGTTCTCGTTGCGCAGGCGCGAGGCATGGATGACTTTTGCTTCCTCCGGGAACTGCTCGTAAATGAACCACGGGTCCACCGCGATGCAGTGCCCGCCGACGCCGACGCCCGGATTGAGGATGTTCACGCGCGGATGGCAGTTTGCCAGCCGGATGAGTTCAAAGACATTGATGCCCATCTTGTCGCAAATCACCGAAAGCTCGTTTGCATAGGCGATATTGACATCGCGGAAGGTGTTTTCAGTCAGCTTGCACATTTCGGCGGTGACGTCGTCGGTAATGCGGCAAATGCCCTTTTCCAGCACCCGGCTGTAGATTTCCTCCGCCATGTGGGCGGCTTCGGGGGTGCGCGCGCCGATAATGCGGTCGTTGTTTTTCAGCTCGTACATCATATTGCCGGGAATCACCCGTTCGGGGCAGTGCGCCACATGAAGGCTGTCTGCCGGAAGGCCGGATTCTTCCTCCAGCACGCGGGCAAGCATTTCGGTGGTACGCGGCGGGACGGTCGATTCCAGAATGACCAGCGAATCGGCGGACATCACCTTGCCAATCATGCGGCCTGCCGATTCGACGTAGCGCAGGTCGGCTTTGTGTGCGCCGCTTTCGTCCTGATAGAACGGGGTCGGCACCGAGATATAGAAAACATCGGAGGGTGCCAGCTCGGACGAAAAATGCAGGTGCCCGCCCGCGACCGCCTTATTGAACGCTTCCTGGAGGCCCGGCTCCACAATATGGATTTTCCCGGCGCGCAGGGTAGAAATCACCTTTTCCGATACATCGAATCCCCAGACCTCAAAGCCTGCCCCTGCCAGCGTAATCGCGGTCGGCAAACCGATATAACCAAGCCCCATTACGGTAATTTTTTTCATGATCTGCAACTTCCTTTTGAACAAAACTTATTTTATCGGGCTGCCCAAAGGTCGCCCGCCGCCCGTAAATTCCAAATAACACAAACAGTATACCACAAAAAGGCTAAAGAAAAAAGATGTTTCCGCAAAAAACGCAGAAATGGGAATTCATGGAATAAAACTGGTTTTCGTGTTCCGTATTTTTGTTGTAATTTACCGAAGGTTCTGCTATCTGGAACGTGTATGACGGGCCTGGAACAGCCTGGGGCTGTTCCGGTGGGTTCTCCCGCTCGGACCACTTTACAAATTCGTTTCGTGATTCCAAAGAGAGGGCGGTGGGGAACATGACAGTTTTAGAAGTATTTGCACGGTTAAACCTGATCATGCAGAACCTCATTCTTGTGGATTCGCATGATCGTATCCGTTAAACGGACTACATAATGGTGACGCCGCCTGATGCTCCGACTAAAAACACCCGGCTCCGCAAAAGCCAGGCGTTTGGGGTCCCGCTCGGTAGATCCCTGCAAAATTCGTCCATAATACCGGGCGGGGACAGCTGCCGGACGGACAAAGCCCTGACAGCTGTTTCTGAGTCTATTATACACGAGGGGCTTGCCAAAGACAAGCCTTTTTCAGCATCCGGAAATCAATTTTGCTCCATCGCGGTAAATAGGAACTTGATTTCTGTGGCAAAAACTGTTTTCAGAAAGAAAAGATTTACAAATTCGGCGAACAGCACTATAATAAGAAGAAATACGTTAGATATTTCGGGAGGAATGAAACCATGCAGACATTGAGCCATGAGCAGGCGCTTGCGCTGCTGCGCAGGTACAACAGCGAGCCGTTCCACATTCAGCACGCCCTGACGGTAGAGGGTGTAATGCGCTGGTACGCAAACGACCTGGGCTACGGGGACGATGCCGATTTCTGGGCAACGGTCGGCCTGCTGCACGATATTGACTTCGAGCAGTATCCCGAGCAGCACTGCCTGAAAGCCCCCGACCTGCTGCGCGAAGCGGGCGTCGGTGAGGATGTCATCCGTGCGGTGTGCAGCCACGGCTGGGGGCTGACGGTCGATATCAAGCCCGAGCACCAGATGGAAAAGGTGCTGTATGCCGCGGACGAGCTGACCGGCTTGATCGGCGCGTGCGCGTTGATGCGCCCGTCCAAGAGCGTGCAGGATATGGAGGTAAAGTCCGTAAAGAAAAAGTTCAAAACCGCCAGCTTTGCTGCGGGCTGCTCCCGCGATGTGATTCGCAGCGGCGCGGAGCTGCTCGGCTGGGAGCTGGAGGAGCTGATGCAGAAAACCATTCTTGCCATGCGCTCCTGCGAAGCGGAAATCCAGGAGGAAATGAGCAGGCTCTAAAAACATCAGCTGTCGGGCTGTTTTACTTGTCATAAACGCCTGCCGCCCCTCATATCATATGGATATCGGGCAAAGAATCCATAGAGGAAAGGCAGGCGTGCAGCATGAAAAAACGACCCGTCCGGGGGCGCGGGAATCCGATCGCCCTTCCCGCGTTCCTGTGCATTCTGCTGGCTGTGCTGCTGCTCGGCGTGCATTGCCTGGGCGGCGAGCCTGCGTTCGAGGCGCTGCTGACGCGGCTGGCTACCAGCGAACGCTTTGTCGCCGGGGCGCTCTCGCTTGAACTTGGGCCGGGCGGGCAAAGCCCGGTTGTGCACACCCCCGCGAAAGCGGCCA
>CAJUEB010000125.1 GCA_910585135.1 uncultured Eubacteriales bacterium | reverse complement strand
TCTGCATACTCCCCGAAGGCTTTTATCAGATCTACACTGACCCCCGCAGGTTCGCCTGCCTCATCCCTGGTTTCAAAAGGAGGATAAGCAAGCTCCATCGCAACGACAAGCGGTTTCTCATTCGTTTCTTCTTTTTCCTTGTTCTCATCACTCCCACAGGCAACTAGTGCCAGAGCCATAAGCAGCAGTGCCAGCAGGATACATATCTTTCTTTTCATAAGTGTCACTCTCCTGTTTATCATTAATGTTACAATCTACATTCCTTTTGCCTGAATCGCATGAGCCGGGCAGACGGTATAACAATTTCCGCATTCATCACAGCGGTTACCCCGAATGGAATACTTTTCTCCCGGCCGGATCGCATCAAAGGTGCATACGTCGGCGCATGCTCCGCATCCGATACAACGATCTGTGATCAAAAGCCCCGCCGGTTCTGCTTCCATGCCACCATAGGCAAAGCGTTCCCGCTCAAGTTTATGATCTCTGTTGCGCTTTGCATAGTCATAATCATAGCATTCTCCTTTTGCACGGTAAAGCACAAAAATCTTCGTTGCCGGGTATTTCTTCACATCAAAAACCGCTACATTAAAATTCCGGTCATGCGCTGCCTTCGCTTCCATCTCTTCCATCGACAGCTCCCGAACCGCTCCGGCAATCCGCATCGTATATCCCGGCTCAAAAAACGGCAGATTATTTTCGTCATGCTGCACCTGGGAAGTCGGATACATTCCACACACACTTACCGTTTTCCCTTCCCGCAACTGTTTGTAAAAAGGCTTGGTGTTCATCGTGCGGAAGTATAGCCCCTCCTCATCATAAGCGAAGAAATGTGCAATCCTTGATTCGACCAAGTCGCCATCCCTGGTGGAAAAAGTTACACAACCGATCTTGTCAAACCGTTCATAAATTTCTTTCATTGTCATCATAACTGCTTCATCTCCTTTTTATCTTCTATTTCTCTATATTGCTGTGCAATATATTGTGCAGTTTCTTTCATCAGGTCAAATCGGAACATCTCCGTATTATCTTCTGAAACGTTAGATACGGCATTTACATCAATAATTGCGAAACGTGAACTGCCCTCAATGATGTCCAGGCTACCAAAGCGAATATCCAAAATGCGCATAGCGCTTATCGCTGCTTCACGAATCTGCTGGGGACAATCGGGATAATCCTGATATTTTGAACCCAGATGATAGGCGGACAACCCATTTTCCGTTACGCTCCTCTTTACAATCAGCCTGCATTCTCCGCCGATCACCTCAATCCGGGTGAGAAACCCATGAACCGGCTCAATATATTCTTCAACGATCATTTCTATATTCGGAATTTGTGACAGTGCAGCCTCCATCTCTTTCTCGTTATGTATGATATAAGTGTGGGTTGTCCTGCCTCCGCAGTTTGGCTTTACGATACAAGGATATTCTATTCCGGCATACAGCGTATTTAAAATCTCCTCCGGGCTACTCCCTTCCCGCTTATGAAAGGTTCCGTACACCTTTGGTACTGGCAGTCCATGCTCATTTAGCACCCGGGTGGATAATTCCTTGCTGACTTCATAAAAATGTGACTGATAAGGATTCAGCATGGGAATCTGCTTTTCTCTGAGATAAGCGATTAATTCCGGCATCAGCTCCAGCGATCTGTCATGCCCCCGGAACGGTGCGCTCGCAAACACCCGGCTCACCGCCAGATCACAATCCGAAAGCTTCTCCCACGGAATCCCATCCTCCATGCAGGCTAACTGACACGGAATGCCCTGTTCCCGGATTCTGTTCCGCAAAGCATATGTGGACCACTCCTCCGATTCGTATAATAATATAACACCCACTGTCTGCATCCTCCAATTTCATCTCTGATGTAACTATCATCATTACTTCTGCGTGTAACTTTATCACACCTTTGATGTAATGTCAATCATTTCATCATATTTTTCGTTTCCCTTGTCTGGAAAAATAGCAAAACGTAAATTGTCAAAAGAAACGACAATCGTTCCAAATCGTTTTACGTCCCCAATGTCCTGCGAAATTTTTCCTTATCACCCACAACCCGACTCACGGCAAAGGCTTGCAGCACTTCACACCTTAAGCGGCTTACAAAAATCCGTTCCAAACCGCACCCTTTTCATTGACTTTTCCACTTTCTTGCAGTATCTTTATATGGTAGATATTACAAGAGGAGACACAATATATGCCATTCAGTTTTTGCTCATTTGCCAGCGGCAGCAGCGGCAACTGCTATTTAATAAAAAACGACACCACCGCACTCTTAATTGACGCCGGGATTTCCGGCAAAAAAATCTTCCAAGGACTTGACGATACGGATACGCCCAAAGAAGCCGTAGCCGGAATCCTCGTCACCCACGAACATATCGATCACACCAAGAGCCTTCCCATCGTGACGAAGAAACTGCCCAATATAAAAGCCTATGCCAATGAAGCTACCTGGGCGGCCATCGAACGTCCCGTGGCAGAAGAAAAACGGCAGACTTTTCATACGGGAGAGGATTTTTTTATCGAAGACTTTCACATTAAACCATTTGCCATCCCCCACGACGCCGCCGACCCAGTAGGGTTCAGTATTTATTCAGGCGGGCGGCAAATCAGCATCGTCACCGATGTAGGCTACATAACAGAAGAAATATTTCAGGAAATCACCACTGCGGATTTGCTGCTTTTAGAGGCAAACCATGAAGAAGAGATTTTGCTAATGGGATCTTACCCATATGATCTGAAACGGCGTATTCTGGGAAAAAAAGGACATTTGTCTAACGTATCGGCCGGTGAATGTCTCTGCGAGCTGATGGAAGTAAACCCCAAGAAACGCCAAATTTTGCTCGGCCATCTGAGCCGGGAGAACAACGATCCGGCGGTAGCGCTTCTCACAATAAAAAACACCCTCCTGGAAAAAAATATTTTCCCAGGGGGCGGCCTAAAACTGGAAGTGGCGATGCGCGACTGCTGTAGCTGTGTATACGAGGTATAGCGAAATAACCACATATACGATATGCGAAAAATGAACATCATCGCCGCAAAATCACACCGTAACCGCCAGTGTCCAAGAGCCTGTATGATCACTAAGAGCATCTCCCTAATTACCAATAACCGGCCGTGACTTCCGGCAAGATTTCACAATTTCCAAGATCTGCCTATCAGCACAGGCAACACCCACAATCGTTTATGCTCGCTCATCACCAAAACAAACTGCGAGGTATGATATGAACATCACCCTGGTGACAGTCGGAAAATTAAAAGAACGCTACTGGCGGGATGCCGTCTGCGAATATGTAAAACGCCTTGGAAAATACTGCCGCTTACAAATCATAGAAGTCAGGGAAAGCGCCCTCAGGGCAAACGCATCCCCCGCTGACGAAGATATCACGAAAACGTCCGAAGGAAGAGAAATCCTTGGGAAAATCAAACCTACAGATTATGTAATCACCCTTGAAATAAAAGGAAAACCGCTCTCGTCCACGGAACTGGCGGAATACATCGGAGGTCTTGCGCTTTCTGGAAAAAGCAATGTCGTGTTCGTCATTGGCGGTTCACTGGGACTATCTGCGGAAGTAAGCAAACGAGCCGATCTGAAGCTCTCCTTTTCGTCGATGACTTTCCCACATCAGATGATGCGTGTTATTCTGTTAGAACAGATCTATCGAAGCTTTAAAATCCTCAAAAACGAAACCTATCATAAATAATAGCAAATAATGTCGATTTTTTTGAAAATGCAAAAGTTAATGCACACTAACTTTCTGCCAAATGTCAACTTTTTGCATGAATTATCGCTTCATCGCATAATTATTAACATTTTTCCACCAGCTTCGCTACGGAAACGGTAATTTTCTGGAATAAATCCTGTAAATTTCCAAAAAGGAGATTTTACTTTTATAGATTTCGTAAACAAGGATACCAGCAGTACTATAAACGGCGATAGTTAGTGTGCGTTAACCCCAAAATTTATCAAAAAGTTTACAATTTCACGAGATTTTCACTGCAAACCAAATGTATATGCTTGCATAAATCTATTTTCCCACTTCCACAACCCTTCACAGCCGCAATGACCACCTATTCAGCTACAACCATTCATCCAAGCCAAGCTTGCCGCACAGCACATATCGTCACACAACGCGATCCGATCACACAGAACCGATTACCTGCTTGCGATACGCCATATCTCGTCCCAATCGCTCTACTACCAGATCCATAACCTGCGGATCATGCATAGACTCCATAAGCAGCGCATTCACCTTCAATTTATCCGCTAACGATCCCGCTGCCAATGGATTTGCCGCTGCCAGCGCTGCTGATGCTGCCTGCGGCGCGCCAGCGCCAGCAGAACGCGCCGCAAGCTTCGCCTTCCGCTGCGAATGAAGCGAAGCTTCATACGCATTCTCCAAAAGCCCTTCCGAAAAATCGCTCTTGCGAAACGCTGCGAAAGCCGCATCGGCCGCGGCCTTCGCAGAATCCGCCGCCGCCGAAAGCCCATCATTAAATAACGGCATCATCAGCGATGCGGCGTCTCCAATCAACAGAAACCCATCGCCAGCCTTTTTCATCGCCTGCGTGATATCTGTCAGCTTCCCGCCAGTCCACGGACTGATCTGCTTCGCACCCTGAAACATCCTTTTTATTTCTTCCCGCGAAGAAACCCATTCTGCAAACCGCCGCGGGAGCTCCGCAGCGACTAGCGAATCCCTGCCGCAAGCCACAACGCCTGCATTGCAAATGCCTTTCTTCACGCCATCCTTTCCCACCGGAAGCACCCAGAAATACCCCGGCGCAAGCCGTGCATCAAAGGAAAATACACCATAGGCATCATACTGATCCCGGGCCAACGCCCGTTCGAGCTTTACACCCTTAAAATACGCCCGCTGCGAAAGCCATATGCCAGAAGGTTTTTCCTCCATGATGTCCAGGGATTTTGCAACCATCGAGCTAGCACCATCCGCACCGATCACCAGCTTGCTCCTGATTTCCGATTCATCGCCCCGAAAACGGGTTCTTACACCTCTTACGACCCCGCGCTCACAAATGACATCCAGCACCCGGCAGCCCTGCCGGAACTCTGCACCCCAACTTACCGCCGTATCCACCAAAAGCTTATCCAGTTGATACCTGCTCGCCGTATAACATTCGAAAGGAACGGTAACGCTGCTGCCATTATTGCTGCCGATCTTGATATTGCGGATGCAGGTACTTATCTTATCCAGCGCATCGATCGCCTCCAGGTGGTTCACATGGGCGACAATCCCCTCGCGCAGCATATCACCGCAAGCCTTATCCCGCGGGAAAATATCTTTATCCAAAAGCAGCACGTCCAGCCCCGATTTCGCCAGATATGCGGCACAGATCGAGCCAGCAGGTCCCGCTCCTACGACGATCACATCTCTTTCAATAACAGCCATTGCTATACCTCCTTCAAGGTTATCGCATTCACAGGACAAATCCTCACGCAGATCCCACAGCCCATGCAGTCCTCCGCTTGCTGCTTATGATATCCACACCGCATACACCGCTTTGCTTCGATCGCCGCCTGCGCCTCATCAAACAAAATCTTTCCTTTTGCAAATCCCGTGACGTTTTTTTCTTTGTTTCCTTCTATCACTTCGTGCGTGATCGCTGGCTTTCTCCTCCGGCTCTTGCTGACGCTGATATAAGTGTTTTTCCCCGCCAGGAAATTATCGATTGCCGTTGCCCCAGCACGACCCGCATCTGTTGAACTCATGGCGAAATCACCGATGGAAAAGACGCCCGGAATACTGGTTGCCAGATTGTCATATGTCGCAATATACCCATCCTCGTCAATGTCCAGCTTGAGATTCCTGATCGCGATCGCATCCGTTTCCGGTCTTCTGCTGCCTCCTAGCACCAAGGTGTCGCCAGGCACAGGCATTGGAAAATTCTTTTCCAAAACCCTGCAATCCACGCCGCAGACATGCCCGTTTTCCTCGTTAATCCCGGAAATTTCCACGCCTGTCACCAGATTAACGCCTTCCGCTAGCGCTACGTTTACCGCAGATGTATTGATCTGCAACGCCGCTTTGCTTAAAGGGGCTAACACCGTCACCTCGCCACCAGTTTCTTTTAATTTCCTGGCGATATCGAAGGTCATTTCATCGCCGCCTGCGACCAAAATGCGCGACCCGATCCCCGGAATATCCTCGTCATCCGCCAGCCTTCCCATCAGGGTCACCATATCAAAAACGCCTGCACAATCAGCATTTTTAAGCTCCGGCAGACCGCTGCCTGACTCACCGATGGCAAACAAGATCGCTTTAAATCCCATCTGGAAGAGCTGTTCGATATTCGGCCTGATCCCAGCGGATACATTGTATACCGTTTCAATTCCACAAGCTTCTACTTTATCAAGCTCACGGGTTAAAACAGTCTTATCGATCCGCTTATCGGTAGCGAGCCACCGATAACTTCCGCCGAGGGCGGGGTACTTTTCGAAAATCGTCGGGCGATATCCCTTACGCGCCAGGGAAACAGCAGCCGTTACGCCCGCAATCCCGCCGCCAACGACAGCGACCTTA
>CAJUEB010000124.1 GCA_910585135.1 uncultured Eubacteriales bacterium | reverse complement strand
TGCCTTTTCAATTATTCGGCGGAAGTGAAGTGGCAGATATGTAGCCGAGAGCCGAAACAACGGTGTTTGCAGAAAATGGAAAGGCAGGGACTATGAGAGAGATCAGAAATTGATTGAAAACTGGGCAGCCTGTCATGATTAACCTTAATAATAAAAGCGGGGACACAAGAGGCTTGAATCACTGTGGTGGATAAGTGATCTTTCTATTTATGTTCTTGAATCTTCAGTCATTTGCATTGAGACAAAACGGAATGGATAAAAGAAAAGCTTTCCATGTTTATGACAGGCACTCTTCAATCGTTATTATATTAGCAATTATTTAGTATGAATCTCATGAGCATATTCTAGCAGAAGAGAGGTTATGGAATAATTCTCTGAAATTTCCCAGAAAGCGTTTTTTCAGAGAAAATCGAGCATTTTCATTTGTTTTTTCATGTAAAAACACTTCAAAAATTTTTAATTTCTCTTGATTTGTCCAAATTCCTTTGAAATAAGAGAAAAACTAGGGTGATTTTCTCTACAAATCCTCTTTTTTTAAAATCTAAGAGAATCCTTGTCGTTTTGATGTGATTTCAGATATTTTTCCGCAGAATTACCGGGTGGATTCTCTCAGAATAACTTTTTTTGTGTTTTTCAGAGAAACGCCGTTCGTCTTAGATGGCAGGAGGCAGGATTGTTTTCCATTGGAATTGTTTCATGCAATGGTCGTTTTCAAACAGTGCCAGCCATTTTTTGCAAGCGCTATTTCTCATCTAAAGGAAAATCGTTTTGTCAGAAAACTTTTTTATCTGGATTCTTCCTTTGTAAAGACCGTTTATTAATGAAATTCGGTAGTCTCATTTCTATTCAGTACTTTTTTTCCTGTAATAAATGGTATAATCTGCGCAGTATCTGTGTTATAATGAACGCTGGACATTCTGACGGCGCTGCCGCGAGGAAGCGTTCATTGAAACTCGCTTTTGCTTGCATAATATGGTGCAATGCAGCTCGTTATAATGAACGCTGGACATTCTGACGGCGCTGCCGCAAAGAAGCGTTCCTTGAAACATGAATCCCGACGGAAAAAGCAGAAGCACTTTATAGTATCATTTATTTTGTAATTTTGATTCGAATAAAGCAGGAAACTTATAGAAGGCTGGGAGAAAAATTATGACCAAGAATCAAAAAAAGAGATTTGGCGACAGGCGTGACGGCGTTTTGCTGCGTGACATTGATGCGATGCATTTTATCATGCCGATGATATACCCGAACCGCTGTGATAATGAAGCATTTATCAGCGAGCGCATCGATTTAACAAATGCGAACCGATACCTGGAAAAGAAAAATGCGGGAAACCCGGCGTACCGTTATAACCTGTTTCAGCTCGTTGTGACTGCTTTGCTCAAAACGATCACGCTGCGTCCGAAGATGAACCGCTTCATCGCCAATAAAAATATGTATCAGAGAAACGAGGTTTCGGCTGCGTTTGTAATAAAAACCGTATTTTCCGACAGTGGCGGCGAAGCCTTGGCTTTTATCCATGCAGCAGATGATGATAACATCGATACTATTCATGATGAGATATTCAGGCAGGTGTCCGATCGTAGACGTGGAGAAAAAGAGACGACGACCAGTAGCATGGAGATTTTGCAAAAACTGCCGCGCCTGTTGACGAAGGCATTTGTGCGCTTTGTATGCTTTCTGGATCGCCATGGAAAGGTACCGCAGACGTTTATCCATGCAGATCCGTACTATTCATCCGTAGTGCTTTCAAACCTGGGTTCGATCGGGCTTAAATCCGCCTATCATCATTTAACGAATTGGGGGACAAACTCTATCTTTTGTGCGATTGGGGAAATCAAGCGGCGGCCATTTTATGATGAAGATGGTAACATCCACATGAAGGACAGCGTTGATTTAGGACTTACGATAGACGAGCGGATTGCCGATGGGTATTATTATGCGAAAACGGTCAAGCTCTTTTGCAGGCTTTTGGAAAATCCTGAGCTTTTGGAACTGCCGTTAAAGGAAGAAATTGGCTCCGATCAGGCAAAGAGCTGATTGATGCCGAAACTGGGGGCGGGGAACTTCAACACAAGCAGGAAGGCATTTACATAATATGAGATTGAGGAGATTTACAATGAAAAAACGACAGGAAAATACCGTGAAAACACCGTGGGAGGATTATCTGGGTGATGTTCCCATGCATTTAGAATATTTCGAAGGTTCTATGTTCGAAGCAGTGAGTCGTATGGCGGATGCATATCCCGATGCGGTTGCTTTTGATTTTATGGGGAAATCTACGACTTATCAGCATATGATGAAGGAAATCGAAACCTGTGCCAAGGCGTTGAAAACGATTGGGATCAGGGAAGGGGATAAAGTAACCATCGCTATGCCGAACTGCCCGCAGGCGATTTATCTGTTTTATGCCGTGAACCTGGTGGGCGGTATTGCGAACATGATCCATCCGCTGTCGGCAGAAAAAGAAATTGAATTTTACTTGAACGATTCGGAAAGCATCACGGCGATCACCTTGGATCAGTTTTACCATAAATTTGAACACATCCGAAAAAATACCAAGGTTGTCAATATCATCATCGCCAGCATACGGGACGAGCTTTCTAGGCCGATCAAAGCGGGCTATATGCTTACGGAGGGCCGCAAAATCGAGAAAATTCCCGATGATGCCCCGGTGATCCGCTGGAAAGATTTTATGAGAATGAGCAAGTTTTGCTTCTATAATTATAAAGTGGAACGGTGCGGCGATGACCCTGCCGTGATCCTCTATTCCGGCGGGACGACAGGCACGACGAAAGGGATCGTATTGACGAACAAAAATTTCAATGCGCTGGGACAGCAGGTGATCGCAGCCAACCCGATGTTCCGTCCCGGCGATAAAATGCTTGCCGCTATGCCGCTGTTTCACGGATTTGGCTTGGGCGTGTGCATCCACACCATGCTTTCGCAGGGCGGCAGGTGCATCCTCGTTCCTCGGTTTACGCCAAAAAGCTATGCGAAGCAGATTGTAAAGTACCGCTGTAATTTCATCGCAGGCGTGCCGACTCTGTATGAAGCGTTGCTGGGGTTGTCTTCGATGAACGGTGCAGATCTCAGTTGCCTGAAAGGCGTTTTTTCCGGCGGCGATTCGCTTTCCATTGAGCTGAAGAAGAAATTCGATAAATTTCTTTACGACCATAAGGCGACCGTCCAGGTGCGGGAAGGATACGGAACGACTGAAACGGTGACGGCCTGCTGCCTGACGCCGTCCCATATGTCAAAGGAGGGCAGTATCGGACTGCCTTTCCCGGATACTTACATAAAAATTGTAAAGCCGGATACCGATGAAGAAGTGCCATATGGGCAGGAAGGGGAGATTCTCTTATCTGGTCCGACCGTGATGGCGGAATACATGAACCGGCAGGAAGAGACAGAGCAGACGCTGCGCCTGCATGCGGACGGATTGACCTGGGTTTACACGGGTGATCTGGGCGTTATGGATGAGCAGGGATTCGTATATTTCAAGGGCAGGGCAAAGCGCATGATCGTATCTTCGGGTTACAATATATATCCGGGGCAGCTTGAAAACATTCTCGATGCGCATGAATTTGTGCAGATGAGCTGCGTGATCGGCGTTCCTGATGATTATAAAATGCAAAAGGTCAAGGCTTTTGTAAAGCTCGCAGCGGGCATAGCGCCGTCGGATGCGGTGAAGCAGGAGCTTTTGGAGTATTGCAAAAAGCATATCGCCAAATATGCCATGCCATATGATATCGAGTTTCGGGATGATATGCCAAAGACACTGGTCGGAAAGGTAGCATATCGTATGCTGGAAGAAGAGGAGAAAAAGAAGGGATAGAGGGAATTGAAAAACATACTGATTATAAGAAAAGGACTGCTGATAGGCGGAAGCATGATCATCCCAGGCGTCAGCGGGGGATCGATGGCGATGATCCTGGGAATATACGACAAGCTGATAACGTCGGTAAGCTCTTTTATGAAGCATAAACGGGAGAGCTTTCAATTTTTGCTGCTTGTCATGGCAGGGGGCGTATTGGGCATCTTCCTGTTTTCGAAGCCGTTGCTGTACCTGATGGAAAACCATCCGTATCCGACCTTGTATGGCTTTATGGGTGCGGTAATCGGCGGCGTTCCCCTTATTTTTGGAAAGGCGCAGGTGAAGAAATTCACCTGGAACAGCTTGTTTTATGTCGTTGCAGGGGCAATTATCGTCCTGGCTATTTCCTTCCTGCCGCTGGACACTGCCAAAGAAAGCACGCAAACCGGAATGCAAGGAATTTTACTTTTGATCCTGGCGGGATTTATCGCTGCGGTCGCTTTGATTCTTCCGGGGATCAGCGGCTCATACCTGCTTCTGCTCCTGGGGCTTTACAATATGACGATGGAAGCGCTCAGCGAAGTGTATCTGCCATATCTGATTCCGCTTGGAGTTGGGATTTTGCTGGGCGTGATTCTGACCGCTAAGGTTTTAGAAAAAGCAATGACGCTTTTTCCGAGGCCGACATACCTGATGATTCTGGGGTTTGTGCTGGGTTCTCTGCCGGAGGTTTGTCCCGGCGTTCCGAAGGGGCATGAAATTATCCTGTGCATCATAACCTTTCTGGCGGGTTTCTTCGCGATCTTGTATCTTTCAAAAAAAGAGGCATAAGCAGGTGATTCCTAGGCGGCAATATAGGGCGCACCAGCAAATAAAAATCCCTGTGAAACGCCGAAAACTGGCGGTTTTGCAGGGATTTATTATTCGATTAAATTGTAATGCTTGTGAGAAGCAATTCCTTAGTTCAGCTTGTTTATCGAATGTCTGCCCGTAAAGTCATATTTCATGTCTATCGTCAAAAGTGCCCGTGAGATCGTTGCTTCGTTAACGCCGTTTAATACCTGCGTCAGTCCTTCATCCAGCTTATATGTAGTTGTGAAGTGCTGCTTGAATTCTCCCAGGCTTTTAAAATCCGCTGCCGTTTCACCGTTTTGAGCGAAAATGCTGCAAATCTCATCTATGATGAAAGTGAACATAACGTTTATATCATTGCTGATTTGGACGAATAACTTCCTGCCGCCAGCATGGAAGCCTTCTCCTTCGAGCTTTTTAAATGTCAGGGCATCTGCGTTTTCCAGCATTTTGTGGTAGTTGATGATAGATTTGTCGAGCTTTTTTTTATTCGGCTCGTACCAGTCCTTCATCACATCGATGATCATCAGCCCCAGATTTCCCGGAGTTCCGCCATACCAGAGAAACTCCCGGTGAGATCCGTCATCATTGTGTTCGACGATTATTGCAAGATGCAGTTTAGTCATAGTCGCTGTATTTACTTGTGCCATATTAAAAATCCTTTCTTGTATTGATATGGTATCGATCATGCGTTCATTATAACGCGCAGCACCGCAAAAGTGCGTTTCAATGAACGCCACATTGCGGCAATGCCGTTACTGATCATGCGTTCATTATAACATGCCAAAACTGCTGAAAGCATGTTTCAATGAACGCTGCCTTGCGGCAACGCCGTTACTGATCATGCGTTCATTATAACACACATTTCTTATTGAAAATATCCAAATTACAAATTGCAGCTTTTATGAGGCGATTTCCTTAACAGTTTCCCAGCGTTCTGCAAATCGCAAAAAAAATTTTGCGAAATTTACAAAAATATTAGCACTCACTATTGACGAGTGCTAAAAAATGTTATAACATAATCAGAACAAATGAAACGGAAAGAACAAATCAAAAGTGTTCGGGTTTCTTCCCGATCTTCACAGTTCTAATGAACAAATTGTTTTAATTTAATATAAAAGGAGAGATGACTTATGATGATGACACCTAGTATTTTTGGGGAAAATTTGTTTGACGATTTCTTTAATGATTTTTGGAGATTTCCTGTATTCGACGATAAAGCAATGCAGAAAGCGCAGAAAAAACTGTATGGACACCATGCATCGAACATGATGAAAACAGATGTGCAGGAACACGATGACCATTATGAGGTGGATATTGACCTGCCCGGTTTCAAGAAAGATGAAATCTTTGTCGAGCTGAAGGAAGGACATTTAGTAATTAGTGCAGCGAAAGGGTTTAACAGGGATGAGGAGGATCAGGCTACCGGAAAGTTCGTCCGCCGGGAACGTTATGCGGGGAGTATGAGCAGATCCTTCTATGTTGGAGATGATTTAAAGCAGGAGGATGTTCACGCGAGGTATGAAAACGGGGTATTGACGCTGCATATTCCAAAAGTGGAAGAGAAAAAACCGGAGCTTGAAGAAAATCGATATATCGCAATCGAGGGATAATGAATATTCTCCATATAAGGAAGTGAATGAGATGGCCCGGAGCCTGGTGCAGTGTAAGAACTGCCTGGCTTCGAGCCATTTTAGTTTCCGTCTCCTTAAGAAAGCACAGATGTGGAAAATGGGGCGGGGGAAATGAAAATTGAAAAATGCATTATTCGATGCTGGAGAATTTGTTTTTATGGCTACTCCCAATGTACAATACTAGTTTTGGTTACGATGTCATCATCATTAAAAAAGATTTGGTAATCATCCCCTTCTAATAGGTCATTTCGCGTAGAATAACATATAGCATATTCACCCTGTCGTTTCTCTAATTCCTTATCTTCTTTTCCTAAAATATTGTATACTTCACTTTTTT
>CAJUEB010000123.1 GCA_910585135.1 uncultured Eubacteriales bacterium | reverse complement strand
CGATCTGCTGCGCCCTCATCTTATATCTGTCGCAAATATCCCTAAGCGCCACTGCATACGGCAGATCCATGTAAACCGCCGGAGCAGGCGTCGCAGTTGGCGGCACGGTCGAGAGGGAAATATTTTCAGGCTTGATGCCCACCTTCTCCGAGAACAGGGAATTGATCGCATGCTGCACGATCAGCTCCGGCATTACCTTCCAGGCTTCCCTTGCCGTCGCATTGGCATTGTGTGCGCCGTCGATTTGCAGAATGTCCGCCCATGCCAAAATCTTCTTAGATTCACATGCGTCCACAAACGACCTCACGCAGTTGATATCCCTGTAAAGCACATTATATTGCGGGTCCTGGTGTGCACCGTTGATGCCCTCTTCCGCAAACATAACGGCAACGTCAGGCCCTGCCACGCCGGAAACGTAAGAATGGTAGTTGATCGGACGGCCTACCTCATCCTCGATGATGTCGATCGCCTTTCTCTGCGCCCTGACCTGCTTTCTCGTAATCGGAACACCGCCGATCCCCTGCGGCGTGCCTTCCATCAAACCGTCGATATGGGACTGTCCCATATGCCTGATTACCATCAAGTGATCAGCGCCATGCCATGCGGCCATACGCATCCTTCTGATATCGTCTTCAAATCTTCCGGAAGCGATTTCCGTGGTGATCACCGGCATCGGCTGCGGGTCGATATTGCCGAAATACTTTGCAGGCGGAAGCCCTACGCCGTTTTTCAAAGGCTCAGAACAATCCCTGTATTCAAAAGGTCCCATCTTGAGGCCAGGTGCTGGTTTTCTCCATGACCATCCCCTGCGCCTCGGCTCGTATTTGTCCAAGTCTTTTAAGATTTCGCGGACATCTAATTTTTCATTTGGTTCTAATTTAAAATCTGCCATCTTATTTTCCTCCCTTGAACAATGCTACTGCGTCGTCCCAATATTCACCATGAGCCAATTTCTCGCTCGCCTCACGGATAGAGATTCCCTTATCCTTCGATATCTTATACACGACATGTCCCGCACCGTGTCCCATCAGGCCTCTGTCCATGCAGCCTTCTACGATCTTCTGGGTATCCAGCGAGGATACGCCCATTCGCAGGAGAACGGCTCGTTCAACGGAAGGCGTGGTATTCTTTCTTCCCAGCTCAAGAAGCGGATCGACAACCTGGGCGGTCAACTCCCAAAATCTATCATAAAGTTCCTGGTCAGTCAGATTCGCGATATGCTTCCTGCGCTGCGCAAAATCATCTTCTCTTTTCATCCTTATTTCTCCTTTTCTCTATAACGCCGCTTTCAATTCCTCTACTGCTGCTTTGACCCAATCCATGTCTTTCCTGGTTTCTTCGCACAGATATTGATAATCCTCTTCGGTCAAGTCAGTTCCGTATTTTCTCAGGTTTCCCTTAATGAGAGATTTTTTCTGTCTGTCCAGATCCATATCCTTTACTTTGATCAGGGACGGATGGGATGGGATGATGACGCTCTTTCCCGGAACCTCATCAGCAGGATCGCCAAGACGCACCTCGATACCATTGTCCTTGGCAAAGGAAAGCTGTGGCTGCACGTGCTTGCCTGCGCCAGTGTACTCCGTTTCCTGCACCACGATCATCTGGTCCTGGTCCAGCTCCTGCGCCAATGCGAAGGCTGCCGCCAGCGAGGTATTTCCCGCAGGGCCTTTTTCCAGCCCTTCCAGGGTAGCCAGGCACTCCGTAATATAAAATACGTCGCCCTGGGTGATCGTCACATACCGATCCATATAGCGGAGCGGCCGTGCTGCTGAACGCGGCACATCGGAATGATCCGGATCTACTGCGTAAGGAACGCCAAAGCCTGTATGCCCGGTCGTGCATGATTTTAAATTAAACGCTTCATCCGAAGCCATATGAAGCCCGGTCAGGTCGATGGAAGCACCGATGACCTTCGTATCCAAAGCCCCTGCCTTTTGCAGTCCCCTGGCCGTTCCCGTCAGGTTTCCGCCGCCTGCATTGGTGCAGACAACTACATCCGGGTCTTTGCCATATTTTTCCCGGAACTGCATGGAGATTTCATATCCCAGCGTTTCAACCCCGGCAATGCCGAACGGCGTATAGAGCGATGCATTGAAGTATCCCGTTTCTTCCAGGAGCAGAATGAACTTATAGAAAAGCTCAGGTCCTACCGTAAGCTGCACGACCTCCGCGCCGAGTGCTTCGCATTTTCTTGCCTTTTCCACGATTTCAGGCTGTCCGACTCCTTTGGAGTCATAACATTCCTGCACGATAATGCATTTCAGCCCTGCGATGGCCGCCTGTGAAGCGACTGCCGCGCCGTAATTTCCAGAAGTCGCTGCGATAACGCCCTTGTATCCCAGCTTTTTCGCATGGTAAACCGCATTGGCAGCTCTCCTTGCCTTAAAGCTTCCGGACGGGTTGCTCGCTTCATCCTTGATAAAGATGCGCGCGCCTTTTCCCTCCGGGGCGCAAGACCTTGCCAGGGCGGTCAAATTCTTTAGCTCCAGAATCGGCGTGTTTCCGACGTTGACGCTATACTGGATATCCTGCATTTCCTCCAGGCTGTAGCCTGTTTCCCGCATCATTTTCTCGTAATCGAACGCCATCGAGCCTGACTCAAACTGTGAATAGTCAATGGAAAGAGCTGCGTTCATCACTTCGTTCTTTCTCGCCATTACGCTATCATAATCCTGAGGTAACTTCGCCATTATTTCCCACCTCCAAATACGATTTCCCGAACCTGCTTATCGATTGCCAAAAGTTCCGGCACGCACTTGCCGTAATCGTGCGTATAATACGGTTCTTCTTCAATGAGCGTTCCCGTTTCCCTGCGGCCGTTCACGGATTCGATTTCTACTTCATCGCCAATTTCGGCATCTGCCAGAAGATAACCCTTGGTCCACATTTCAAGCGGTACTTTCTGTGTATCTGCCGGGAGCTTCCCAGTCCTCTCCTCGGCTTTTAAGATGATTTTATGGATTCTGACCCATTCGCCTTTTTTCGCCATTTTGGATTCTCCTTTATGATGCCCGGATTTCACGCCGGGGTAATATGAGGCACTCTTGGCGCTATGCCAAGGGTGCCTCGGTTATTTCAAATGTCACGTTTATTTTACGATTTTCTTGTCCGGCTTAATTCTGTCTCTTACGTCGCCCATGAGACATCTTGGAATCGGCAGGTCGATCATCGTAACGAGGCCAGGATCTGCGTTAATAACCTGTGGAATCATGTTCGCGCACATTGCAATCGTTCCCAAGCCGCCTTCTACTTCAGGGCTGTTCAACATATTTACGCTTGGTGTTCCCTTAATGATTACATAGTCACCAGTCGTAACGCCAACCTGTTCCGGCTCGATCTGCTGCGGATGCTCCATCCTGACTTCCATCCCGTTGCTTAACGTAGCGTCCGCTTCCATCGCAACGCCTGCACACGAGCCTGCTGCCGCAAATCCATAAGGGGATTTTCTGTCGGATTCATATCCTGCGCGAACTTGTCAACTTTAAGTCCTAAGCCCTCTGCGATCATGCCTACGGATTCAGCAAATCCAACGTGGCCGGACATGCTTCCGTCCGCCTTCCTCTTCTTAAATTCCTCAACAGAGATGCCGATGCCCTGCTCCTCCATTACGGCAGGCCCAAACGGTGACAGGGAATTTACCCTTCTTGACAAGATATGTTCCACATCTGTCATGCAGCCGGTCATGACCAGAACCAGCAGATCCATGATGTGTCCCGGATTGATGCCTGTTCCCAGCAGCGTCACGCCGTTTTCCTTAGCGATCTTATCCAGTTTTTCAGCCAGATCAGGATTCTGTGCAGCCGGGTAAGCCATTTCTTCTGCGGAAGTAATGCAGTTGATCCCCTGCTCCAGGATGAACTTCATCCTCGGGAAAGCCTTCTCCGTGAAGGAATCCGTACAGAGAATTACGATATCGGCTGCGCCCGGCTTGATTACATCCTCTGCCGCCTGGATGATCACGTCAGGCCTATCGCCTCTTTCGGTCTTGATGTAATCGTACATGGACGTTCCGATTTTCTTATTTCTTCCTGCTACGCCGACAATGTCGATGCCTTTCTTCGTCAGAAGCATATCGGCAACGCCGCCGCCCATTGCACCAAGACCCCAAATGATTACCTTTACATTCTGCATTTTCATTTCTCCTTTTCATTTTTCTTCTTTTTTACGATACCGATCGCCTGCCGCCAATCAAAACTCGTGCAGTCTTTTATGCTATTATATAAAGCAATTACCGTGCCAATGCCCTTGCATTTTTTTGTATTTTTAGAAGCATTGGAATTTGAAGGTTTTTAAGGATAGATTACCCAGCGGGGCAAGAAATTATCCTTGCATTTCGAAAAATATATGCAAAAAAAATTGCGGCTATATGCAATTTTTTTTGCATATAGCCGCAAGCCGCGCCCACAAACCATCGTTTCTTACGGTCAGTTTGGCATCCACCGACCGCTGGCTCGCCCTTTTACTGCCCTTTGCAGGCGAGCTGCCACCCACAGGAGCCCTTTGCGAACGATCCACTATCCATGATCACCCGCAGGCCGCTGCTATCCCAATCCATATTTTTTTATCTTATGCTGCAAATTCTGCCTGACCATCCCCAAATCCTTTGCCGTTTTCGAAATGTTCCCTTCATTGTTCAGCAGATGCCGCTTGATGACCGTCTTCTCAATATTTTCCAGATATTCCGCCAGACTCGAACGCTCCCGCACAAAATCCGAAATGAACGGCGAAGTCTCGTGATAGCTGCGTTCTATGCTGAGATCTGTCTCATTCAGCACATGCTCCTGATCTGCCATGGAAACCGCCGACATGATAATATTTTCCAGTTCCCGCACATTCCCCGGAAAGTCATACGCTTGCAGCTTTTCCAATGCCTTTTCCGATGCCATCCAGACCTCTTTTCCATACCGCGCGTTATGCTTTTCCAGAAAACGCGCCACTAAAACCGGGATATCTTCTTTCCGCTCCCGAAGCGGAGGAATGACCAGGTTCACGATATTCAGCCTGTAATAGAGATCCTTGCGCAGCGTCCCCTCTTCGATCAGCTTTTGCGCTGGTTCATTAACGGTAGCGATAATGCGCACGTCTACCGGAATATCACGGCTTCCGCCGACCCGCCTGATGTAATCCTCCTGCAAAACGCGCAATAGCTTGCCTTGCAGCGCATAGGGCATAGCGCTGATTTCATCGAGCAATAACGTGCCGCCGCTCGCCTGTTCAAACAGCCCGGCCCGGTCTACCGCTCCCGTAAAACCGCCCTTTGCAGTTCCAAATAAAATACCCTCTAAAAGGGATTCGGGAAGGGCAGCGCAATTCTGGGCGAGAAACGGTTTATGCTTCCTGCTTCCATCATAATGGATGCTCTGCGCAAACAATTCTTTTCCTGTCCCCGTTTCACCGTAAATAAAAACTGCCGCATCGGTTCTGGCCGCTTTTTTCGCCCGCTCTAAAACCGCTTTAAACTGCGGGCTTTCCCCGATAAGACTGCTGAATTTATACCGCTTTAGCTTAGGTTTTCCATCCTTGCCCAAGCGGCTGCCAGCATCATCGTCCTGGGCTTGCGTCCGAACCGTCCCCAGGGTTTCCTCCTGCAATTCCAAAATCGTATCGCTCATATTCTTGATCTCGGTAATATCCCTTGCGACTTCGATCGCCGCTACGACCCTGCCGTCTACTTCGATCGGCACGGTGGTATTAATCGTAGTGATTTCCTTGCCATATACGTTGAGATATGTCTGCTGCTTGTCCGTCGTTTCCTTGCCTTCGGAAAGCGCCCTTCGCAGTGTGCTTTCATCCTCCGGAATATAGGAAAACACCTCCCGGAAGGGTTTTCCCAGCACGTCCTCGACGCTGATTTTTTCCAGCTTTGCCATCGCTTCATTATAAATGATCGTCACTCCTTGGGCGTCAACGACGTGTATTGCGCTTCCCAAAATTTCTGACGCTTTTCGCAAAACAGCCTGATAATCCTTTGCTCTCATAGCAAGCTCCTTTTCATCCCCGGAAAATGTTACGGAAAATCGCACGGTCAGGACGCCCCGCACGCCGCTTCTTACAATCTGCGGACTTCCTGCTGTTTTCCATTTTACCATACGTTAAAAATATGTGCAAATATTTTTGCATATGCTGCAACGATTCGACTTGACATCCTTTTTTGCCATCAGTATACTGTTACTGTGTGTAAAATCGACAGCACATTCTGCGCTGTCGCACAGCCCATGAATTCATCATAAAGGAGTAACCATGAGACTGAGAAAAGAAATCGACGAAATGCAGGAAAAGGATATCCTGCTCATCGCCAAAATATCTGACGCCCTGGCGCATCCCGCGCGAATCAAGATATTCCGATATATCATGATGCAAAATAAGAAACGGGAGTCTGTCTGCAATAAAAACCTCGTCGAGCATTTCGATTACGCACAGGCTACCATTTCACAGCATGTGAAAAAACTCAAGGACGCAGGTCTCATTGAAATTCGAAAAGAGGATCGATTTTCTTACTATTATGTGCATCTGGGCACGCTCAACGACTATCTGGTCGCTACAAAGAAATTTGAAAACATGAAAGCCTGATGCCAATCAATAGAAAACGCTTATTCTTCAACGGCTATTCCCAATTTCTTCTTCGCCTGAAAAGCAAGGCCTTTTTCAATATGCGCCGCATCAATGATGCGGCCGTTTTTACGATAGGAA
>CAJUEB010000122.1:971-6798 GCA_910585135.1 uncultured Eubacteriales bacterium | reverse complement strand
CGCAGATACTTCCGAATAATCCTACCTTTACCGTTCCGGCGAATCCGCTTCTGCCGGAAGAATACAGCGAAATTCTGGATTACAACTCGTTGCAGTATCTGAACGGCATTTTCAGAACGCAGATCGGCCGGTTTGTGCGGGTGCAGCAGCTGATCGGGTCGAATACGACGCAGGATTTCGACGGATTCCTGATCGGCGTAGGAATCAATTACATTATTTTACAGGAATATTCCAATCAGGATATCAGGATTCTTGATATCTACGGGATTAAACAGATGTATGTATATTATTCGGCGGTTGTGGGACCGCTTACGAGGCCTGCCCGCAGGTCTTAACAGGAGATGCGGTAAATGGGAGTCGGCGCAAGCCGGCTCTTTTTCGTATGGTCAGCAGCCGGTTCGTTCTGCATGTGTGGCGGCAAATTCTTCTCACGTATGCCTGCGGCATAGCAGGATTGTATAAAAATCAAAACAAGAAAAAATTACTGATTTTATCTATTTGATAATAGCAGAATTAATGGTATACTAAAATGGTTATTGCATTAAATTTGCCGGATCAGGCACAGGCGCAGTTATGAACGCGGATCTTGCCGAAGAGGCTTGCGGCCTGATGAAAGCGAAAACGGCATTGATGATAAAAGGATAGATGTTTTAATTAAGCAAATAAGGAGGTCAGAGGATGAATTACAAGTCCGATATTGAAATCGCACAAGAATGCCGCAAAAAACCGATTACAGAAATCGCATCTGCTGCAAACATAGATGATAAGTATCTGGAACAATACGGTCATTTTAAGGCCAAGGTAGACTATGCGCTGTTAAAGGATCAGGCAGGAGTACCGGATGCAAAGCTGGTCTTGGTAACGGCAATCAACCCGACGCCTGCCGGAGAGGGAAAGACGACGACCACGGTCGGGCTTGCAGATGGTCTTCGCAAAATCGGAAAGAACGCCGTGGTAGCGCTGCGCGAGCCATCCCTTGGCCCGGTATTTGGCGTGAAGGGCGGCGCAGCGGGCGGCGGATATGCACAGGTCGTTCCGATGGAGGACATCAACCTGCACTTTACGGGAGACTTCCATGCCATTGGTGCGGCGAATAATTTGCTTGCGGCAATGCTCGATAATCATATTCAGCAGGGAAACAGCCTCAATATCGATCCGCGAAAGATCACCTGGAAACGAGCGGTGGACATGAACGACAGGCAGCTTCGAAACATCGTTGATGGTCTTGGGGGCAAGCCGAACGGAACGCCGCGTGAGGATGGATTTGACATTACGGTGGCGTCTGAGGTGATGGCTGTCCTCTGTCTGGCAAGCGATATTGCAGACTTAAAAGAACGGCTGGCCCGCATTATCGTCGCTTATACCTATGACGATAAGCCTGTCACAGCGGGTGAACTGAAGGCGCAGGGCGCGATGGCTGCTTTGCTTAAGGATGCGTTAAAACCGAATTTGGTACAAACCCTGGAGGGAACGCCTGCGTTTATCCATGGCGGACCGTTTGCGAACATCGCTCATGGATGTAATTCGGTGACCGCCACGAGGATGGCGATGAAGCTGGGCGATTATGCGATCACGGAAGCGGGGTTTGGCGCAGATCTGGGCGCGGAGAAGTTCCTGGATATCAAGTGCCGCATGGCAGGATTAACACCATCGGCAGTCGTGATCGTGGCTACAGTCCGCGCATTAAAATCGCATGGCGGCGTGGCAAAGGCTGATTTGAACCGTGAAAACCTTGCGGCCCTGGAAGCAGGTCTTCCGAATTTGTTGCAGCATGTGGAAAATATCAACCAAGTATATAAGCTGCCTTGCGTGGTAGCGATCAACGCATTTCCGATGGATACCGAAGCGGAATTGGCTTTGGTGGAGGAAAAGTGCAGGGAAAAGGGCGTTAAGGCCGTGCTGTCCGAAGTATGGGCAAAGGGCGGCGCGGGCGGAATGGCCTTGGCGGAAGAGGTCGTAAGGCTTTGTGAAGAGCCAAATGGATTCGAATTCTGCTACGATGAAAAGGCTTCCATTATGGATAAGCTCAACGCCATTGCGACGCGCATTTACCATGCGGACGGCGTACAGCTCGTGGGGAATGCGGTCAAGCAGATCAAGCAGCTCGAAGCCTTGGGTTTTGGCGATCTGCCGATTTGCATGGCAAAGACGCAGTACAGCTTTTCGGATGATCCGGGAAAACTGGGGGCGCCGAAAGACTTTACCGTCCAGGTCCGGAATTTGAAGGTATCTGCCGGTGCGGGTTTCATTGTAGCACTGACAGGTGATATTATGACGATGCCGGGTCTTCCGAAAGTTCCGGCGGCGGAACGGATCGATGTCGATGAAAACGGCGTGATTTCCGGTCTTTTTTAGCGAAGCAGTATGGAGGGAAAACTCTGGTGAAAATGGATACAGGGCGGATTAATCAGGCGCAGATGCGCCTGGATCAGCTTCTTGAAAAGCTCGCCTCAAATTCACCTGTCCCCGGTGGCGGCGGTGCATCGGCGCTGGCCGGTGCATTGGGGATTGCGCTGGGGAATATGGTAGGGGCGCTGACAGTCGGGAAGAAAAAATATGCTGGCGTGGAGGCTGAAATCGTCGCCGCAAATGAGAAAGCATATGCTTTGCGGGGTGCGTTTTTAGCACTGGCAGAAGAGGATGCGGAAGCATTTAAGCCGCTAGCTGCGGCTTACAGCATTCCCAGGGATGATCCGGGCAGGGATGCCGTGATGGAGAACGCATTGCGCAGGGCTGCGGAAGTTCCGCTGCAAATCATGGAGAAATGTTGCGAGGCAATTGAATTAGCGGCTGTTTATGCCGAAAAGGGCAGCGTGATTGCCGTTTCGGATGCAGGCTGTGCCGCTGCCATGTGCAGGGCTGCGCTGGAAAGTGCGGCTTTGAATGTATACATCAATACGAAATCGATGAAGGACAGAAAGCTGGCGGAATCCATGAACGAAAAGGTTGCCGGGATGCTGGAAGAATATGGACGCATAGCCTCCCAAATCTATGAAGCGGTAACGAGGGAGGTTACGTGAATGGCGAAGCGGTTAGAGGGCGCGCCGGTTGCGGCAGCGCTTAACGAAAGGATGGCTCGCGAGACGGAAGCGTTGAAAAAACGCGGCATTGTTCCGATGCTGGCGGTTCTCCGCCTCGGCAGCCGCCCGGATGATCTATCCTATGAAACAGGCGTGAAAAAGCGCTGCGCCGCTGTCGGCGTGCAGGTCAAAAACGTTGTGCTTCCTGCCGGCGTGGATAGCGATACGTTTTTCGATACGTTGGAGAAGCTAAACGAAGATCCGGCGGTGCATGGGATTCTCATGTTCCGGCCGCTGCCGCCGCATCTGGATGGCGAGAAAGCGCGCAGGGTGCTGAATTCGGCAAAGGATGTCGATGGCTGTACGGATGCATCCCTTGCCGGGGTGTTTACTGGCACGAATATCGGCTTCGTGCCGTGTACGGCACAGGCTGCGATGGAAATTTTAGATTATTATGGAATTGACTGTGCAGGAAAAAGGGCTGTGGTGCTTGGCCGTTCCCTAGTCGTGGGGCGTCCTGTATCCATGTTGCTCCTGCACAGGAATGCTACGGTAACAACCTGCCATACGAAGACTGCATCCATGCCTTCTATTGCCAGGACAGCAGATATTTTAATTGCTTGTACAGGCAAGATGGAAAGCATCGGCGCAGAGTATTTGCGTAAGGGTCAGGTCGTTATAGATGTAGGGATCGGCTGGAATGAGGAAAAAGGCAAGCTTTGCGGTGATGTGAAGTTTGAGGAAGCCGAGCCTGTTGCAGCGGCTGTTACACCGGTACCGGGAGGCGTTGGAACCGTTACCACCAGCGTGCTGGTATCCCATGTGATAGAAGCTGCGAAAAGAAAATAATGAATTGTTGTCAGAGTAAGGGCAGTGCGTTAAGTGCCAGCGGATGGGATGTTGCCGCTGGACGAAGAGACAAATCGTTTCGCGTTGCTGTGCCTGCGTCCGCTGCCACCAAAGGATTTTAAATTCCTTTTGTGGCAACTGTCATGAAAGGAGTTTTTTAGTATGAAAAAAATGAACACGAAAATGTTAGTAACAGCAGGGATTTTGATCGCATTGAACATTATCCTCTCAAGGTTTTTATCCATCAATGCGTGGAATCTCAAAATCGGTTTCACCTTTGTCAGCGTTGTGATCGCAGCATATTTTTTCGGCCCGCTCTTTGGCGCGATCGTAGCGGGATTAGGGGATTTTCTCGGCGCGATCCTGTTTCCGATCGGGGCGTATTTCCCGGGATTTACCTTCACGGCGGTGCTGGCCGGTTTATTATATGGCGTGCTGCTGCATAAGAAGCAGTCTGCGCTTCGCATCGCGGCTGCTGTGGCGATTGACCAGCTCGTGCTGAGCCTGCTTCTGAATTCCCTGTGGATTTCCATCTTGTATGGTTCGCCGTTTGTCCCGCTCCTGGCGACCCGCGCGGTGCAGTGCCTGGTCATGATCCCGGTCATGTTCGTCGGCATTCTGGCGATTACGAGGATGCTTGCGCCTGCACGGGAGGCAGTCACGCAGTAATGGGGCTGTAAACGGTGGTAACGGAACGATAATGAGTATTTGGCAAAAGCGGTGCGGCAAAAGGCGGTTGCCCTAATACATCTATTTGCCGCTCCGCTGGCCGGGGATTTGCTGTCTGGTATTTTGTCAAGAGAGGGCAGAACGCTTTATAGAATCATGCGTTTTGCCCTTTTGTTCTTTTTCGATTTATGATAAGATAGAGAAGGTAATTAATGTGTATTGAGATTCGGAGGAACGTATGGCAGACAAGGGTTGGAACAATCTGGGGCAGGACTTGAACAGGATCATCGAGGATGCGGTACATATGGGCAATTTCGGGCATCTCAATGATACCATCACGAATACGGTGCGGAAGGCATTTCAGGGCTTTGACGGCGGGGAGGAATTCCGCCGTAATGATGGCTGGGATTTTAACCTGAGCGGACAGAAGCCACAGGCTGCACCGAGCAAGGAGCAGGCGTATGAAGAGGAAGGCGGGCAGCCGAAATACGGAGCTTACCGCTATCACGTGAGGCCTTATGCAAACCCGCAGGCTGCATACTTTGCAAAGAGCGGGAAAAGGCGCGGCGGTGCGATCGCAATGCTGGTTGGCGGGATTCTTTTGCTGATATCGAGTATCGGTCCTTTGGGAATGGGAATCTTTGGCTCGCTGATCGGTCTCTATACGGCGGCAACAACATCTTTTGGCGTATACGGCGTCATGGCGGTTGCGGGGGCGGTTCTGACGGTGAAGGGGAGCAGGACACTCAAGCTGGCAAGCCGGTTTGATCAATACGTCAGAAGCCTGAACGGCAGGACTTATGGGGATATCAAGGCATTGGCGGCCGATACCCACAGGGATGAGGCGGCCGTCGTGAAGGACATCAGGAAGATGCTGGAAAGGGGCTGGTTTTTGCAGGGGCATTTAGATCAGCTGGAAAAATGCCTGATGGTATCCCATGACGCTTACAGTCAATATATGAAAGCGGTAGAGGGTGCAAAGCAGCAGGAAGCGGAAGCACAAAGACGACGCGAGGCAGAAGAAAAGCGCGGGGCATCGCTGACGCCCGAAGCGAGGGCGGTCATCGAGAAAGGCCATGAATATATCAGGCAGATCCGGGAAAGCAACGATGCCATTCCGGGAGAAGAGGTATCGGAAAAAATTTACCATATGGAGATTTTGGTGAAGCGGATTTTCCAGCAGGCAGAAGCCCATCCCGAAAACGTTTCGGATTTGCGCAAGCTGATGGAATATTACCTGCCGATGACGATAAAACTGTTAAAAGCGTACGAAGAGCTGGAACAGCAAC
>CAJUEB010000122.1:0-961 GCA_910585135.1 uncultured Eubacteriales bacterium | reverse complement strand
CGGTACAGGGCGATAATATCATCAGTTCCAAACGGGAGATCGAAGGAACGCTGGATACGTTAAACGGCGCTTTCGAAAAGCTGCTGGACAACCTATTCCAGGATAGGGCGTGGGATGTATCGGCTGACATATCGGTATTGCAGACGATGCTGGCGCAGGAAGGCCTGATGGAAGACGGGTTTTCGTCGAAAAAGAAATCTTAACGGGAATGAAATTTTCGAAGCGGGAAGCTTTCATCAAAGGCAGATTTTCTCAAGATAATAAAGGAAATGGGAGAGACGATGGATATGGAATTCAAAGAAACAACGACGCCGACCTTGACGATGGATCCTTTTCAGGAAGCAGAAAAAGCAGAAATCGTAAATATGGCGGCCGCAGAGCCGGAGCCGATGGATGATAACATCCTTTCCCCGGAAGAACAAAAGATGGTGGATGATTTTTCGAAGCAGATCAACCTGGAGGATTCCACCGCCGTGTTGCAGTACGGGGCGGGAACGCAGAAGAAGATGGCGGACTTTTCGGAAAATGCCCTTGAAAAAGTGAAATCCAAGGATTTAGGCGAAGTGGGCGATTTGCTGAGCAATGTCGTCATCGAACTGAAAGGCTTTGACGCCAATGAGGAAAAGGGCATGTTCGGCTTTTTCAAGAAGGGCAAGCATAAGATCGAAGCCCTGAAAGCCCGGTACAACAAGGTAGAAGCGAACGTGGAGTCGATCTGCAAGGTGCTGGAAGGGCATCAGGTCCAGCTTCTCAAGGATATTGCGGTATTGGACAAGATGTACGAGGCGAACCTGACGTATTTTAAAGAGCTGACCATGTATATCCTGGCGGGAAAGAAAAAGCTGTCAGAGGTTCGCGCCGGGCAGCTTGCCCAGCTGGTGCAGAAAGCGCAGGCGAGCAACTTGCCGGAGGATGTCCAGGCGGCGAAGGATTTGGAGTCCAAATGCGGACGCTTCGAGAA
>CAJUEB010000121.1 GCA_910585135.1 uncultured Eubacteriales bacterium | reverse complement strand
ACGGCGTTGCCGCGGGGAAGCGTTCATTGAAGCTCGCGGCGATGCGTTTGCTCGCTATAATGAACGCTGGACATTCTAACGGCGTTGCCGCAGGGAAGCGTTCATTGAAGCTCGCGGCGATGTGCTTGCTCGCTATAATGAACGCTGGACATTCTAGCGGCGTTGCCGAGGGGAAGCGTTCCTTGAATCATGAATTTCAATTAAAAACAGAGAATATTCATGATATAGTAATCCAGCAGGCGAAAATCGTACAAACGGGGCGGATAACCGCCTGTGAACCAAAGAATATCAAATCGATTGCGATAGATCGAGAAAGGCAGATGATACCAATGAATAAAAAAATTATGCTGGGCAATGAGGCCTTCGCAAGAGGCGCTTATGAAGCGGGCGTCAAGGTAGTATCTTCCTATCCTGGTACACCGAGTACCGAAGTAACGGAAAATGCTGCAAAATATGACGAGATACATGTTGAATGGGCACCAAACGAAAAAGTGGGCGTTGAGGTTGCCATTGGCGCATCCATTGGCGGCGTCCGGTCCTTATCATGCATGAAGCATGTCGGCCTTAACGTAGCAGCTGACCCGTTTTTTACGGCAGCCTATACGGGCGTTACAGGCGGGGCGGTCGTTCTGGTGGCGGATGATAACGGATGCCATTCCAGCCAGAACGAACAGGATTCCAGATATTACGGCAGGAGTGCGGGCGTTCCGATGCTCGAACCATCTAATGCCCAGGAGTGCAAGGATTACATAAAACTGGCTTACGATATCAGTGAAAAATACGATACCGTCGTTCTCATCCGTTCCAATACGAGAATCTCCCATTCGAGGGGACTCGTGGAACAGGGCAAAAGAATCGAGAGGGACAGGATTCCGTATACCAAAAATATGCAAAAATATGTCGCTATGCCAGCCATGGCAAAAAAACTGCACATCGCACAGGAAAAGCGCATGGCGCAGATTGCAGCGGACTGTAACGATATGAACTTTGCAGGAGCGGGCGGAAATGTACAGAAATTAAATACCGTTGAGATAGGCGATACCTCCATCGGCATTATCACCAGCGGCATTTGCTATCAGTACGTTAAGGAAGCAATGCCAGAAGTGAGCATCCTGAAAATGGGCATGATCAATCCGCTTCCGAAGAAGATGATTGAAGAATTTGCGGCCAAAGTTGATAAGCTCTATGTCATTGAGGAAGGAAACCCATTCTTTGAAGAACAGATCAGAGCGATGGGAATCTCGCTTGCGGGTGGCAAGGATCTCTTCACCATTCAGGGTGAATACAATGCGAATATGATCCGCAAGGCATTTGGACGGCCAGTTGCAGACATTGCCGTGATAGAGGATGCACCGGCAAGGCCGCCGCTGCTTTGTGCCGGATGTCCGCACAGAGGATTATTTCATGTGCTCAGCAAACTGAAAAAAACGGTGCTGGGCGATATTGGATGCTATACGCTGGCGTCTCTTCCTCCGACATCAGCGATGGATGCTTGTCTCTGCATGGGCGCATCCATATCGATGGCGCACGGCTTTGAAAAGGCGGCAGGGGATAGCAAGGATACAGTGGCGGTGCTAGGCGATTCGACCTTCTTCCATTCCGGTATTACAGGCTTGATTAACATGAGCTACAATGGGGCAAAGGGAACTGTCATCATCTTGGACAACAGGATTACAGGGATGACGGGGCATCAGCAAAACCCGGCGACCGGGAAAAATGCGAAAGGCGAAGATGCTCCGGCAGTGGATATCGCGACCCTTTGCAGGGCGTGCGGCGTGAAGAACATCGTCGAAATCGACCCGTTCAACGTGAAGGAGCTGGAGGAAATTATCAAGACGGAAACCGCCAGGGAAGAGCTTTCCGTGATTATTACCAAAAGACCTTGCGCATTGATCGTAAAACAGCCGGACATTCCGTACCTTGTGACCGATCGGTGCAAAAATTGCAAGATGTGCATGAAGATCGGCTGCCCGGCGATCGAGGAGAAGGACGGAAGACCGTTTATCGTACCGGATCGATGTGTGGGCTGCGGACTTTGCAAGGAAGTTTGTCCTTTTGAGGCGATAGAAATTACAGAAGCAGGAAAGGAGGCAAAGTAAATGAATCGATTCAACATTTTGATCGTAGGGGTAGGCGGTCAGGGAACACTTCTTGCCAGCGTGCTTCTGGGAAACCTTGCCCTTTCCGAGGGGTATGACGTGAAGCTTTCGGAGGTTCACGGGATGGCGCAGAGAGGCGGAAGCGTCGTGACCCATGTAAAGATCAGTGAGGAGGGCGTCAGCTCGCCGCTGATCGAAGAAGGGGATGCAGACGTGATCATCGCCTTTGAGGAACTTGAGGCATACAGGTGGCTGCCGTATTTAAAAAAAGACGGGGCGATGTATGTGAATACGCAGCAAATCTTGCCGATGCCGGTTATCCTGGGGCAGGCTGAATATCCGGAAGGGATTCAGAAAGTGCTTGCCGATAAGGCGGGCATGGTCAAGGCATTTGATGCGCTGAAGATCGCGGAAGGATGTGGCAGCGTGAAAGCGGTAAACGTTGTTCTCCTGGGTGCAGCGTCAAAGGATCTGCCTTTTAGCGAGACTGCTTGGCTCAAAGTAATCGAGGAGAACGTGAAGCCTAAGTTTATCGAATTAAATAAAAAAGCCTTTACGCTGGGCAGAAATGCATAAGCTGGTTGTACAGATTAAATTTATTTGGCATAAAATTATTTCGCATAGAAAATAAACATCACGAAAGGAAACGAACACATGATTTGGAATAAGGAAATGGAGTGTGCGGATCGTGAAACGATGCGGGCATTGCAGCTTAAAAAATTACAGCAAACAGTAAAGCATGGGTATGATAATGTCCCGCATTATCAAAAGGCAATGGATGAAGTTGGCGTTAAGCCGGAGGATATCAAGACCCTTGAGGACATCCAGAAGATACCATTCATTACCAAGGAAAATCTAGCCGAAAATTATCCGACCGGGCTTTTTGCGAAGCCAATGAGCGAAATCATCAGAATTCATGCTTCATCTGGGACGACCGGAAAGCCAAAGATCACAGGCTATACCCAAAACGATTTGGATATGTGGGGTGAATGCGTGGCGAGAGGGCTGACGATGGCAGGCGCTGATCAAAACGATATCGTCCAGGTCGCCTATGGATATGGACTCTTCACAGGAGGTTTAGGCGCGCATATCGGTGCGGAAACGATCGGCGCGACGGTAATCCCGATGAGCAGCGGCAATACCCAGAAGCAGATCATGTTCTTACAGGACATGAAAAGTACGGTTTTGTGCTGTACGCCGTCCTATGCGCTGACCATTGCCGAGGGCGTCAAAAAAGCAGGTCTTACGCCGGATGATCTGCATTTGAAGGCTGGCGTTTTCGGGGCAGAGCCGTGGACGCAGGGTATGAGGGACAGCATCGAAGCAGGACTTGGCATTCGGGCGCACGACATTTATGGCCTTTCGGAAGTCATGGGGCCTGGCGTTTCCATGAGCTGCGAATACAATTGCGGGATGCACATACAGGAAGATTACTTCTATGTGGAAATTATCGACCCGGATACACTGGAGGTGCTGCCTGACGGAGAAAAGGGCGAGTTGGTTATTACAACGCTCGGCAAGGAAGGGATGCCGCTGATCCGGTACAGAACGAGGGATATTTGCTATCTGATGCGTGAAAAATGCGAATGCGGCAGAACAACGGTGAGGATGAGCCGCGTATTTGGCCGTACGGATGATATGCTCATTATCAGAGGCGTTAATGTATTCCCTTCACAGGTTGAAACGGTTATCGCTAAGTTTAGTGAACTGACCATGAACTACAAGCTGTATGTGGGAAGAGAACACAATACGGATACTTTCAGGCTTGCGGTAGAGCTGGCGGAAGGTCTTGAAATTCAAGATATTGCCTTCGTAGAAGCGCTTAGATCCAGAGTGGAACACGAGCTTCGGGATATCCTGGGGATCGGATGTGACATCAAATTCCTCAATGAAGGAACGTTACCGAGAAGCGAGGGCAAGGCCGTTAGAGTTGAAGATACGAGAAAGCTGTAGTCGCTATTTGATAGGAGGAGCGAAAAATGTTCGTAAAACAAATGTCCGTATTCGTGGAGAATACAACGGGAAGGTTAGCTGATATCACACAGATTCTGGCGGATCATAATATTGATCTCATGGCATCGACCATTGCGGAAGCAGTTGATTACGGAATTTTAAGATGTATCGTGGCGGAGCCGGAAGAAGCGGCGAAGGTACTCAAGGCAAAGGGCTTCAGTGCCAGCGTCACGGAGGTTTTAGCGGTTTCCCTGGAGAATAAGCCGGGCGGTTTTAATCAGGTGTTAAAAGTTTTAGCGGATGCAGGGATTTCGGTAGGCTATATTTATTCGACGATCAAGTCGCAGGAGGGCGAGGCTGTCATCATGATAAAGGTCGCTGATCCGCAGAAAGCCGTAGAGGTTTTGCAGGCAAACGGCGTGAAGCTTTTGGCAATGGGAGACTTGGTGTAAAGTCTTCGGTAATGGGCGGCCTGGCGATGAGCCGCTCAATGTAAAACTTGCAATGTTCATAAAGGGATAAAGAGGATATGGGTATCGTAAGAAAATTCATTCTGACAATCTGCATTATTGTTTTCGTAGTTTCAGCGGGGGTTCTTGCGCATTATTATTGGAATGGCGCGAAAGAGCAGAACGCATTAAAGAGCCTGGGCGAGATGAAAACTGACCGGGAGGACATGAAAACTGACCAGGGGACGGTTATCGGGAAATATGTGGATCTGTATTTGGCGAACAATGATATTATCGGCTGGGTTTCCATTGAGGATACGAAAATCGATTATCCCGTGATGCAGACGCGGCAGGATAATGAATACTATTTAAAAAGAGGCTTTGATAAAAGTAAAACCAGCTCAGGGACACCTTTTATGGATGCCGCCAGCGATATTTTCATTCCGACGGATAATTTCCTCATATATGGACATCACATGAATAACGGCACGATGTTTCACGATTTGGTGAAATACGATGATTATGAATTTTACCAGGAACATGATATCATCAAGTTCGATACGATTTACAAAGGCGGACAGGGAACGTATCAGGTGCTTGCGGCAGGATATTCACAAATTTACCCGGAAGGGTCTTCGGAATTTCAGTATTACCAATATGCCGGAATCACGACGGAAGCACAGTTTTATGAGTATTTGAACGGGGTCAAGGCGCTTTCCGCATATGAAACGGGCGTGAGTGCGGAGTATGGCGACCAGTTGATCACCCTGTCCACTTGTGCTTATCATGTTGACAACGGAAGATTTTTCGTGGTGGCAAAGAGAATTGACGCGAAGAAGATGAAGCCGCAATAGGAGCGGTAGTTTGCTAAATGCGGGAAATCGCTGTGGCTGTTTTGCTGTACGTGAAGACAAGCGGGTACGAAATATGTGAAATAGATAGAAATTTTTAAGCTGCCTTATGGCAGCTTTTTGTATATCGAAAACTCCGCATTCGATGCGGGAATGTTTTTTGAATAAAATGGCAGCTGCATCCTGTTTTTCTGCGCTTTGCACCTTGTTTCACTTTTCATCTGGACTAGCTGCGCCGTCATGAAAGGGTTACAAGCTCTTGTGCTGGGCGTTTTGCAGCGGATATTTCAAGCAGCCACAAGATCGGGCCTTGCTCACCGCCATACATTTCATGGACTCCGTATTCAAAATGCACTTTGACGTTTACCCATTGCCCGTGTTTAAATCTGTTTTTCTGTTCGCCGTCAAAGTAACAAATGAACCCGAGGAACTGTATATCATCCTCGCAGCAGGTCATTACATGCCTGCCTGGAATAAAATAATCCGCTGCCGGATCTGCGCTGGCGCAGTATCTGCCAGTGAAGCAGACTTCTTTTCCCATATAATGTTCCGGGTATTCCACGGCATCGATATACCAAAGGCCGTAATCCATGTCTTCGATCACAACACACTCTTTGCTGTAATCAAACGGCAGGCTGCCCGTTTCATTTTCAAGCATTTTGCCGTCCTTTCCTTCAAAGGCGATCTGTGCCTGTGGATTCAGCAGCTTTATCGCCCGTCTGAGCATGAGCTTGTCCGTACTTTCATCGCATCTGTTTATGATGATGAGATTTGAATTTCTTAGCGGTTCCATGAAGTTTTTTCTCATGTTTGTCATGTAAATTTCTGCGGTTTCGGCGTTGACAGTGGAATAAATGCCTCCTGTGTACCAGTCCTGCGGGATGTTGCCGGAAAGTATCTGCTCCATTTCCCACATACCGTTGTATTCGATCAATATTTGGGCAGGCGCATATTCCTTTTCGATGCATTGCCAGAAGCTTTCGTTCATTTCCTGCCAATCGCTTATTTTGATGATGCTGATCGAAAAAGCGCTGCACAGCTCCTTGCTAAAGTTCTCTTCGCCATCTTCGCACTGTATGAGTACGGTATTGCCCGGTTCGAGAAAGTCTTCTTCTTTGATGACCTCTTGTATTAATGTGGTTTTTCCGCTTTCCAGAAGCCCCGTAAAAATATATACCGGTGTTTCCATTGTTTCTCCATTCTGATGCTTGGAATTTGTGCTTTGGCAGCTTGCGCCGCCGCACTTGATGATCTGTTTGACTTTGTTAAAGCATCTTCTGGCAGCTTGCGCCGCCGCATGAATTTTGCGTTCGTTTTTCTTATTTTTGGTGCGTTTTCAAAACACGATCAAACAGCTTTAAAGACCTGTGCCAATGCTTTTTCGTTAAGCGTTGTTCCAATCACGCACACTCTGCCGATGTAATCAGGCGAGGCATTTCGTATTTCGATTTCTCCGGGCACCATATCGAATTCAAGCCAGCTTTCATCACTTGTCTGCACGATGCCCTTTGCCCTGAGGATTTCCCCGAAGTTTTCTGGAATGGACATCAGTTCCAGCAGATCCGTAAGTTCTGCTTT
>CAJUEB010000120.1:4182-6931 GCA_910585135.1 uncultured Eubacteriales bacterium | reverse complement strand
GAAAAAGGCGATCAAACATTCCAGAAAAACCATCAAGCGCGCAAAAAATGAACCAATCGTTTGAAAAAGCGACCGATCATTTGAAAAAAACAAACCAATAACCGGAAGGGAGCATAAATAGATGATACACTATCAAAGCACACGGGGAAGCAAAGATATCAAGACAGCGGCGCAGGCCGTCATACAGGGAATTGCAGAAGATAAAGGTCTTTACGTGCCGGAACGGATTCCTGCGCTTCCAAGGACGATAGAGGAAATGACGGGAAAACCATACCAGGAGATTGCATACGAGATTATCCATGCATTTTTTACGGATTATACCGCAGATGAAATGAAAGCCTGCACGAGCGGCGCTTACGATACGAAGTTTGAAGAGGCGGAAATCGTTCCCGTGGCGGAGGCAGGCGGCGCACATTTCCTGGAACTCTACCATGGCAAAACCGCAGCCTTTAAGGATATGGCGCTTTCCATTCTGCCATACCTTCTAACTACCGCGATGAAAAAAGAAAAAGAAGAGAAAAAAATCTGCATTCTGACCGCAACCTCAGGAGACACCGGCAAAGCGGCGCTTGAAGGGTTCGCAGACGTACCAGGAACGGAAATTATCGTCTTTTTCCCGAATCAAGGAGTCAGTGAAGTGCAAAAACGCCAGATGGTGACGCAGGAGGGCAAAAATACGCATGTATTTGCGATTGAAGGAAACTTCGACGATGCGCAGACAGGTGTTAAAAACATCTTCAATGACGAAGCGTTCGCCGAAAAGCTGGCGGGCATGGGCTGCAAGCTTTCATCGGCAAATTCGATCAACATCGGCCGTCTCGTCCCGCAGGTAGCATACTATGTCTACGGATATGTAAAACTTGTAGAACGAGGAGTTGTAAAGGCCGGCGAGAAGGTTAATATCGTCGTGCCGACCGGGAACTTCGGAAATATTCTGGCGGCTTATTATGCGAGCCAGATGGGCATTCCGGTGAATCGTTTTATCTGTGCCTCCAACCAAAACAAAGTGCTGACCGATTTTTTCAACACAGGGATTTATGATATCAACCGGGAATTTTACCTGACCAATTCGCCGTCAATGGATATCTTGATTTCCAGTAACCTGGAACGGCTCTTATACCATTTGTCCGGCAATAACGGCAACACAGTGAATGTGCTCATGGATGCGCTTGCGACAGATAAACGCTATGAAGTGAGTCCCGCCATAAGGGAAAAGTTATCCATATTTTACGGCGGTTTTGCCACGGTAGAAGAAACGAATCAAACCATCGGCAGGATGTACCGGGAAAAAGGTTATTTGATGGATACCCACACGGCCGTCGCTTACAAGGTTTATGAGGATTACAGAAAAGAAACGGGCGATGATACGCCTGCGTTGATTGCTTCGACAGCCAGTGCATATAAATTTGCCGACAGCGTGGCGTTGGCGATCGGCCTTGGCGAGGAGCAAAATGGCTTTGCATATGTAAAGGCTGTGGAAAAGGCTACTGGCGTGAGAGTTCCAGGTGCGCTAAAGGATCTCGATAAAAAGCCGATTCGGCATAAAGGCGTAATCCAAACGGATGCGATGGCTGCCGCAGTGGAAAACAGCGTGAAATAGCAGGAAACAGTGTGAAGCAGCGAAAAACAACAAAAAAATGATAAAACCTCATTTGTGGGATTGATTGCCAAATGCAAGATTGATCCGCCAGACGTAGAATCAAGTAAAATCAATTGGTCAAACGTGAAATTAAGCTGTCAAACAACTGAGGTTTATTTTATTATATTTGAGGGTTTTCGGATATTGATGCAGTTTTCCCTTGTGAGTATAATCGAACATCGATTTGAACACAAAAATCTGCCGCCGCTAGTCTTAAATGAGAAAAAGCTCATCGTTTCTCGTTTTGCGAAAAAATTTTTTTGTAGCAGAATAGCTAAATATGCGTCTGTACGATATGATTGTGAAGCTTGCGGTGCTTGAATTTTCTGTAAGGGCATACTAGTTTGCCGATGCCTCTGTTATAAAGCCGGAATCCCAAAATTCCGATCCAGTGTTCTTTTCTTTTGGCTTTCTTCGTTTCGCCCCGCTCAACGCCGAAAGCCGTGATCTCCTCCCGTTTTTTAATGGCTTTGATCAGATCGTTATTGCACCGAATGCTAGCCTGGATTTCCGTACAAGCCATTCCGATATAATCGGTGACATGAGAATCAGAGCCGGAAAGGGTCGGCAGATCGTGTTTTTCAGCCAGAGCTTTGGCTTTCCTGTTGGATTCTGGCGTTTCGCAGGTATTAAAGGTTTCAATAAAATCAAATTGATCGATCAGCGTCATATCCATTTGTTTAAATCCCATCGCACTTGAGCTTGCAACGCCGTAAGGATGAGCCAGGCCAAGCACGCCTCCAAATGCATGAACTAAATGAATCAGCTTTTTGCATTTCATTCCCCTGATCCTAAAAATATTCAGGTACAGATCATCCGGCATGATAATCAGCACATGGCCTGCGTCTTTCGTATCGTATTCTATGCCACGGATCACAGTAAAATCTCTATATTTTGGATCTGCTTTTATCTTATCCCAGGCACGACATCCCTTGTAGCTGTTATGATCGGAAATCATAAATCCGTCATAACCTAATGCCATAAATTTATTTGCATATTCTCTGACAGAAACTTTAGCGTCAAGAGAACCTTCTTTTGTATGACAATGTAAATCAAATTTCAAATTTGTTCGCCTCATTTTTAAAATTTTAAGTCCCGGTACGCAAATCA
>CAJUEB010000120.1:0-4082 GCA_910585135.1 uncultured Eubacteriales bacterium | reverse complement strand
ACCGCATTAACCGCATTAACCGCATTAACCGCATTAACCGCATTAACCGCATTAACCGCATTAATAAACTAATGATACTCTCTGAAACGCAAAAAATCAATGAAGGGAATGTGAAGAAATCGTAAACAATATGGAAATATATAGAAATTATTGGTTGCTATAATTACATTAATTGAATTTTTTGTAAAATAAACCTCCCCGGACAGGGTTCTCGACTGTCCACCGGACAGTCATCTCCGCTTGCTTCGCGGCGGAGCGGGGTATTTGCCCCACGCAGATTAAAATATGCAGATGAAATGCTGGCGGCACTGCTTAACATTTTTATAGAAGCTGAAAAACTTGTATTGGATGCGGTGCGGCACTTGCGAGCTGGTGTGAGCAAGTAGTTTTTTATATTAATTTGAGCCATTCCCGTATGCAAATCACAAATTTCCGTTATTTACACATATTTACGCAAATCTTTACTTGCATAGCAGCGCGATTTTTGCTCTAGTATAGAAGTGCCTGAAATGAAGGGAATTGACAAGTCGTTAAAACTCAATTAGAACTTGGAGGATTGACCGAGTGGCTAAGGAGCTCGCCTGGAAAGCGAGTAAGGTGTAACAGCCCCGTGGGTTCGAGTCCCATGTCCTCCGCCAAAAAACAAAAGGGACAGGTTTTAGCCTGTCCATTTTGTTTTTTGATGAACGAGATTGAACGAACCCACGAATGGGCGAAAAGTCCCATGCCCATTTTCCCAAAACGCAGGCAAGAGCCTGCGTTTTCTAGGAAAATGGGACAGCGAAGGTAGAATTCCACGCATAGGAATTCTACCGGAGGAGCGGATGCCTTCGGCATCAGCGTTGTCCTCCGCCATAAGAAAACCCCTGGATCTCACCCTAAGACCAGGGGTTTTTCTATCCCCAAATACTTTCCCTCATCCAAACCAACGAACCAGCCTCCTCGTCCCACCCAATCAATTCACATCCGTCCGGCTCAGAATAGCCGCCGGGGTCTTGCGAATCGTCCGAAATACCGGCAGCAACCCAAATAACAGATTAAATCCGTATATGACCGCAAGGCACAGTCCCAGTATCGCAGGCGTCACCAAAAACATATCGGAGAAATACTCCATGCCCGCCAGCTTATACAGAATATACGACATGAATGCAAATCCCGGCAGGCTGGCTATCGTGATAATCGCAATGATCTCGCCAGTAAACATCCGGTAGATATCGCTTTTCTTCACGCCGATCGCCCGGTAAACACCGATTTCCTTCACCCGCGAGAGGAAGGAAGCCCGCATGATCAGGAAAATCTCTATAAAGGAAATGAGCAAAATCACGCCGGACATAACCAATGTGGAAAAGATAGAACGCCACATCATTTCCTTGTATTTTTCCTTGCTTTCCTCATAGGTATCCCGTACATTCACGTTCTCTGCCTGAAGCTGCGAGATGGCAGCAGATTTATCCACAGGACAGATCGTGATATTGGATTTTGATTTAATCAAATTGTACTTTACCGTATTGTTATTCACAAGGAGAAAATCGCTGTCTTTCTTATCCGAAAAATACCCTGTCACGGTCAGTTTTACGCCATTGACGGTCTTCGGGATCGTCTTTCCCAGCTTCATCGCATCCTTGTTCTTTTCATTGACGATCACCTCATAATCATTCACCGGCCATGCGCCCTTCTTCAAGGTCACATCCGCTGCTTTCAGGTTATAGTCGATCACAAATGCTCCCGCCCCAGCGCCCTCAGCCTGGTCTTCTTCCGCCTTTTCGTCTCCATCGGCAGCGCTTCCCGTATTCGCCAAGAGATTGACGAATATATTCTGCGACGCATAAATACATGGACTTTGAAAATCCGATACGCCGACGATCACCAGCTCGGGCATATTTTCCACTTTGATACTGCCACCGATAAACTTATCTGCCGTCCCATACCCTGCGTCTTTCGTTTGCTGTTCCTCGATGACCTGATCCAGCACCATCTTATCCACAACGATCTCATAATCGTTTTCAGGCAGTCTGCCATACAGCGTATCTCCTGCCGTAAGCTTTCCCGCATCCGATAAAGATCCGCCAATAGAAGCAGACGCCGCTTTCGTCTGAAAATAATTGTCAAACGGCATATCAAGCGTGATTTTCGAATCCCCCGGCATGACATAGTGGAAATTCTCATCTGCCTCGTACCTGAGATAATTTTCCACCTTGACATTCTTACTGATGACGGAAAGATACGACTTATCCACAGTGACAAACTCATCATCCGTTATGTTCATCACGCCGAAAATATTGCAGATCGAATAAGTGATGAACATCGCTGATATGAAAAATCCCGCCAACAGGATCTTTTTAATGACATTATAATTAAATACCGTTTTAAATCCTTTGTATAAAAGCTCAAACGGTTTCATGATGGACTTGTACTTTCGCACACCGGATGCTGCGAGCTTTCCCGTATCAAAGCTGTTTTCTGCGGCTTCCGCCTGCGTGATCTGCTGATAATGCCCATCCACGAGCTGCATACCGGAATTTTCATCCACGACCTCGATCCGGTCAGTCCCATCCTTTGACTGAATGTAAATATTGCCGTTTCTGATCACGATATCAAGCGCTACCCGGCTGTCGCTGTCATTATAAAAATCGACATGATAGTTGTCCGTCTTGAGCCGTTTATGCTCTTTGATATCCGCAAGGTAAATCTTATTTTCGATACGGTAATCCAGTGCGCCGACATTCTGGTTTTCCTCGTCAGATACCACTGCGCCGTCCACGATGCGGATAATTCTCGACGCGTAAAACTCAGCCAGCTCTTTTTCATGCGTCACCAAAATCACCAGCTTTTCCGCCGAAATCGCCTTGATGATGTTCATGATTTCAAGGGTGTTGCTGCTGTCCAGATTTCCAGTCGGCTCATCGGCGATCACGATGGCGGGGTTTTTCACGATCGCCCGCGCAATGCCCACGCGCTGCCGTTCCCCGCCGGAAAGCATATCCGCATACCTGTTCCGGTAGCGGTACATACCGACCTTTTCCAAAACGTAATTGACCTTTTCCGCAATCTCCTTTTTGTCCTTTACTCCTACCATCTTAAGCGCAATCGCCACATTATCAAAGACCGTCATGTTGTCCACAAGATTATAATTTTGGAAAATATACCCGATATTCAAGTTCCTGATTTTATCCACCTTGCCCGCTCTTCGCCTTGTAATCCGCTGCCCGTTGATATAGACGCGCCCGCCATTGACCTTATCAAGCCCTCCGATGACGTTGAGCAGAGTGGTTTTTCCACATCCGCTAGGCCCCAGGAGTGCGATCAGGCCGCTGCTTTCCATATCGAGAGAGGTGTTTTTTATCGCGTGGATCTCGTTGCTTTTCCTTCTGTTAAAAAATTTATTGACTTGCTCCAGCCGTACCATTTACTTATCCCCCTCTCTATATGTTCCCATCGCGGTTTTCTTAAACAAGCTTCTTACGAATTTGCCTGAAATCAAATATGCCATAAGCAAAATGATTATGTAAAGCGCCACATAATCGATCACGCGCAGATACTGGATCAGATCCATGATGTACTGCACTTTGATATAGCCTTCCTTCACCAGAGCCACGCACACGAGGAAAATTCCATAGGCGATGTTGCTCACCAGCAGCATTTCCACGTCCATGACCCGACGGATATTCCGGCGTGCCATACCCAGCATACGCAAAATCGTAAAGTACACCGACCGCGATTTGAGAATCAAACGGATGACAAAGTAAGCGATCAGGAAAACCGCCAGCGTCAGGATCACTGCCATCGGCACTTTGATGATCCCGCCGATATCGCTCATATACTGGATGAGCGTCTCTTTCAGCGGCAGCGTGATATAACCCATCGTTTCAAGGGCATTCAAGGTTTCATCCATCTGCTCTACGTCGCTGACATACACGGTTGCCTGGTAGTTTCCTTTCATGAAAAGCGCATCATAATCGGCCTGGTTGACATAAATCGTCCCGTTATGCATATCATAATCGGAAACGCCGCTTTTGGCGGTAAAGGTCTTTTTATTGTAAAGATCTGCAATCTGGAGGTTGACCGACTGAGTGTAATAGAGG
>CAJUEB010000119.1 GCA_910585135.1 uncultured Eubacteriales bacterium | reverse complement strand
CTGCCTGTGAGGCGGGCGAAATATACCGGGCGATTCTGAATAAGGAAAGCGATGCGGAAATTGAGCGGCTTGTCGGCTTTTATGATTATCTGGAAATACAGCCGCTCATTAATAACAGGTTTCTTTTAGAAGGCGGCTATGTGAAAAGCGAGGAGGAGCTGCGGGAAAACAACCGTAAAATCGTCGCGCTGGGCAAGCAGTACGGAAAACCGGTCGTGGCGACCTGCGACGCTCATTATTTCGACGAAGAGGAAGCCCTTTACAGGAGAATCCTCATGGCAGGCCAGGGATTTAAGGATGTGGAAGGCGATGAAGGCCTGTATTTCAGGACCACCCAGGAGATGATGGAGGAATTCATGTACCTGGGTGAGGAAACCGCTTATCAGGTGGTCGTCGAAAATCCGAATAAAATCGCCGATATGATCGAGCCGATGATGCCGGTGCCCGCCGGAAAGTTTCCGCCTAAGATCGATGGGGCGGAGGATGACCTTCGCAAAGCCTGTGAGGAGCGTGCGGCGGATATGTACGGTTCGCCTCTGCCTGTGGAAATCAGGACGCGTTTGGACAAGGAGCTGAATTCTATCATCGATAACGGCTATGCGGTCATGTACCGCTCCGCTGAAATGCTGGTAAAAAAATCGCTGGAGGATGGATACCTGGTAGGCTCGAGGGGGTCGGTGGGTTCTTCCTTTGCGGCGACGATGTCCGGGATTACCGAGGTAAACCCGCTTCCGGCGCATTATCTTTGCCCAAACTGCAAGAATCTGGAATGGGGCGATGCCGAAACATACGACTGTGGCGTGGATATGCCGGATAAGCGCTGTCCTGTGTGCGGGACGCCTTACAACAAGGAAGGCTTTACGATCCCGTTTGAAACTTTTTTGGGCTTTGAAGCGAATAAAGAGCCGGATATCGACCTGAACTTTGCAGGGGAATACCAGGCGACGGCCCAGAAATATGTAGAGGAAATTTTCGGTCCGGAAAACGTCTATAAGGCGGGTACGATCGGTACGATCAAGGATAAGACTGCTTTCGGCTATGTCGCCAAATACTTTGAAGAGCGGGAGATCGAGGTGAACCGCTTTGAACTCGATCGTCTGACCTCTTGCTGTGAAGGCGTGCGCAAGACCTCCGGCCAGCATCCCGGCGGCATCATCATCGTCCCGCGGGGGCATGAAATCTATGAATTCTGCCCGGTGCAGCATCCGGCCAACGATGTGAAGTCCGATATCATCACGACGCATTTTGATTACCATTCCATTGACCAGAACCTTTTGAAGCTGGATATCCTGGGACACGATGCGCCGTCCATGATCAGGCAGCTTCAGGACATGACCGGGGTAGATCCGCTGAAGGTGCCGATCAAGGATGAAAAGGTGATGACGATCTTCATCGGCATCGAAGGACTTGATATTAAGAACCCGGATTATAAATTTACCCATGGCAGCTACGGAATCCCTGAATTCGGCACGAAATTCGTGCGTCAGATGCTGGACGATATCAAGCCGGAAAGCTTCGAGGAGCTGGTGCGGATCGCCGGGCTGTCCCACGGTACGGATGTATGGCTCGGCAATGCCCAGGAGCTGATCGTAAACGGCGTTGCCACGATGAAGGAGGCCATCGCCACGCGGGATGACATCATGAATTACCTGCGCCAAAAGGGTTTGCCGAACAAGGACGCCTTCACCATCATGGAAAAGGTGCGAAAGGGAAAAGGCCTGACGGAGGAGCAGGAAAAGCTGATGCGCGAAAACGATGTTCCTGACTGGTACATCGATTCCTGCAAGAAGATTAAGTATATGTTCCCGCGGGCACATGCGGTCGCTTACGTGATGATGTCCGCCCGGATCGCATATTATAAAGTTTATTATCCCGTGGAGTTCTATGCGGTGTATTTTACGGCAAAGGCGGCTTATTTTGATGAAAAGGTGATGCTCAAGGGCATCGATGCGATCGCGGCGCGGATGGATGAGATCATAAAAAAAGGGAAGGATGCGGCGAAGAAGGAAGAGGATGAGCTGCCTGTCCTTGAGGTGGCTTACGAGATGTGTTCGCGGGGGTATGAATTTGCTCCTGCAAGGCTCGGTGTTTCCGATAGTTTGCGGTTTCTTTCCTGGGAGGGAAAGGTTCTGCTGCCGTTTGTCGCAATCACGGGCGTTGGCGAAGGCGCTGCTACGACCTTCTGGGAGGAGTACCAGAAGAGACCGTATGAGACGGTGGAGGATATCAGCGAGCGCGGCAAGATCAATAAAACCGCGTTGGATGAAATGCGGCAGCACGGTGTTTTGGAAGGACTGCCGGAGACTGCGCAGATCAGCTTGTTTTAAGGGGTACGGCATGGCCGGGGCGGCTTGGCCGTCTTGGTTTGAGCGGGTGCGGCCGGCTTGTGCGCAAAGCGGGTCAGGGATCACGCGGCGGCTAAGCCCGCAGTGATGAAAGCCCGTCCCGCAGGCCGAAAGAACACCAGGAAATTCAGGAAATAAGGCAGGGCATCCTGCCTTTTCTTCATGTAGCAAGAAAATATGCATAAATTGGGATTTTTCGTGGAAAAATAAACATTATTTTTTCATGGAGATAAGCATATGTTTGATTCTTTTTATGGCTGGTATTTGAAATGTCAATCTGATACACAGACTTTAGCGGTGATCCCTGCCGTTCACAAAACGGGGAACAAACGTACCTGTTCGATTCAGGTTATTACCGATGATGATGCATGGACAGCTGTGTTTCCAGCAGATTCATTTAGACGGACGAGAAGGAATCTTTTCATTGAAGAGAACCGCTTTGGTGAAGAAGGTATTTCCCTGGCAATCCACACCCAGCAGCTAACCGCTAGGGGAAAACTAGCCTTCGGGCCGCTTTTCCCATTAAAATATGATATCATGGGACCGTTTGCGCTCGTGCCATTTATGGAATGCCGCCACAGTGTGCGGAGCATGCGTCATTCGGTCGGGGGAACTGTGTGTATCAATGGACAGGATTATTCGTTTCGGGATGCCTGGGGGTATTGGGAAGGAGACAGGGGCCGTTCCTTCCCGAAAGAGTATATCTGGACGCAGTGCTGTTTTTCGGAAGGGTCTATTATGCTTTCCGTAGCGGATATTCCCATGGCTGGGATTCATTTTACCGGGATTATAGGCGTGGTATTATGGCGGGGGAAAGAGTACAGGATCGCCACTTATCTGGGGGCCAGGGTTGTCAGGCTTCAAAACAAAATGGCCCGGGTGACACAGGGCGATCTGGAATTGGAGGCCTGTCTGCTGGAAGCTTCTGCACGGCCTCTGAAAGCTCCGGCGAAGGGGGACATGGTAAGGACGATTCATGAAAGTGCGTCCTGCCAGGCGTTTTATCGATTTCGCAAAGAAGGCCGTACTCTTTTTGCTTTTGAAACGGACAGGGCTTCTTTTGAATTTGAATATTTTTCTTGATTGTGTGGCCGTGGCAAGGCTGGTCTTGCAGTTCATGAGGCTATGGCGCAGTTGATTTGAACAGGGCGGGCAATAAACTCACATCATTATCTTTACCGTTTCTCTTGTTTTTGAAATAAAGCAGTTTTTGAGAGAAAAACAAACCATTTTTTCCCATTTTTGATGCTTTCGTATGGTCAGAAAGAAATTTTCTCTTAAGAGCGTGCTATTTTCTTAAAACGAGAGAATTTTTGTGCCTTTTTTCTCTGTAAATGGCATTTTGAAAAAATTTGAGAGAATCGTCTATGAACGCAAGCGGGTTTTCTGCGTATTTCGATAGGATCATCGGTAAAATTCTCTGGAAACTGATGTTTTCATCAATTGATAGAGAATCGTGCTTTGCGGAGCGGGGGAAAGCGTCGCTACAATCCCCTGCGTTTACGGGGGAGCAGGATGAGATCAACAGGTGGATCAGGAATGACTTGTTGCCTGGGTCGTGAGATGGGTTATTTGTTTTTCGATTCGGAGGTTTAGTGGGTTCATAATCAAGATAAATCTGCCAGACGGCGGCAAAAGAAAAAAGCTGTTGTCCGGCGGCTTACCCTTATGCGTTCAAAGCGGCGGCTTAGAGAAAGCAGCCGCTTTTTTAGGTGTGATTTTTGTCGAAATATTTGACAAAATTCTTGATTCCTCGACACCGTGGGACAACGCATTTTTAAGCTGTTATAATGCATGTAAGAAGTGTATGCAATTTAAGCCAGGAGAAGAGGAGGCGCGTATGAAAACATTAAAAGAAACAATCCAAAATTTTTTTAAACGTACGGACAATGGCCGCATTGTATCTGTCGTATCGGAAACATCTATAGCATTGGCCGTATCGGCTAAAGCATATTCCGCAAGGATTCTCAGGACAAGCAGAGCAGACAAGCTGCTGCTTTGTGCCTTTGCCGGAAATTTCATTTTGTGCGGCCTGGGATTGCTTGCAGCCCCGGCGGCATACCGGGCAGCGGCTGCGGATTTGCAGCGGCCTTTCCAGATGGCTATCTTAGCGGTGGGCATTCTGGCGGCAATCCTGTTCATGTCAGCCATGGGGTATGTCGCAAGGAGGAACGGGCGAAACGGCCCTGCCAGGGATTTTGCAGACTGTTTCAAGCGCAGCGGCTGTTTTGCCGGATGCTTTATCTGCGCAGTGCTGGCATATTCGCTGCTCTGTGGGGGCTTTGCCGTCCTCATTTATTTGCTTTTGCAAAACCTGCTTTTGTACGAAGCGATCAAGGGCATCATCAATATCATCACCTGCATCACGACGATTGCCTTAGCACCGTTTGTGCTGATGGAGCTTGTCGCTTTTACCGTTTTCCGTCTTCCGGTGAAGGAAGCTTTTAGGACGGGATTTGAGGGGAGCAGGCGGGGTTATAAAAGGCTTTTGCTTGTGACGGCAGTTTTCGTCCTGCTCGGCGGCCTTTTATCGATCGGGATCAATTATTTCAGCGGCGCATTGATGCGAGGGGCGGTAACGCTTATTGTTTATACGCTTCTCGGCGGGACCGGGACATATATGGTTTACCGGCTTGGAATTGCGCTTTACCGTCAGCCGCAGGTTCTTGATGAAGAAAAGAACCATTGATGCGGACAGCTAAACGCACCATGTACGAGGATAGGAGGCGGAAAAAATGAAAAACAGGAAACCTTATATCAGTTTCAAAAGCCTGCATCAATTAAAATCCGGGAAAAGCATCATCAGCCTGGTGATGGTATTCATCATGGCGTTTACGCTCATTCCCCGCGGCGTGTTCGGGGCGGAAAACAGCAGCGCAAAGGCGAAGGAAACGCTTTTGAAGCAGCAGGAGGAATTTGAAGCGGACAAGGAACGCCGCAGGGAGCAGGAAGAGCAGACAGAAGACCCGGCAGAAGAAGAGAAAGGAAGCCAGCCGGATGCGCAGCCAGAGGGCAGCACGGGAGCGGAAAACGGCACGGGCACGGAAAGCAGCGCGCAAGGCGAAGGCTTTTTTGATAAACTCTTTGGCGGGGAAGCGCCGCTGCGCTCCCCGGAGCTTATGGAGGCGCAGGACGAGATCGAGGGGCGGATCATCGAGGAGGAAGGATCGGCTGTCACATACGAGCTTGCGGACGGCAGCTATGTAACGAGGATTTACGCCGACCCCATCACCTATACCGATGAAAAGGGCAGGACGCGGCGCATTGACAATACCTTGAAGGAACGCCGCAGCGTCTATGAAAATAAAGAAAACGCATATGACCTGACGCTGCCGAAAAACGGGGACGAAATCGCGATCGAAGACAAGGGAACGCAGATTACGCTGTCGCCGCTGTTCGGCACGCTCAAGGATGCGGCAGCAGAGGAAAACGCTGTCCGTTATAACGATGCAGCAGCGGGTATCGACCTCCAGTATACAGCCCTGGGTGGATGCGTCAAGGAGGACATCATCCTCATGCAGCCAACGGAGCTTACGAAATTCCAGTACCGCATCGAAGCTGCGCACACGGAAGATGAAAAAGGAAAGCTGGCATACAGGATCGAAGACAACGTGCTGAATATCTACGAAAAGAAGAAGCTGCTGTATACCATAAGCGCGCCCGTGATGGAGGATGCGGACGGGAATCTTTCGATGAATATCACGCTCAGCCTGGCGGAGGAAGACGGCAGCACGGTCCTGGCCATCGAGCCGGACCGGGAATGGTTATCTGCGCCGGAGCGGGCCTACCCGGTGACGATCGACCCGACGATCGCGCTGACGCAGGGCAACCTGGAATGGCACCTGGTGGAAAACGGGAAGAGCGGCGGAAGATTCAAGGCAGGACCTGATGTGGATCACCAACGCGTATCGTATCTTTATGCGGGCTATGAGAACGGAAGGCTCCTGGGAAGCGACGCGGTAGCGGCAGGGGCGTATTACGGGCAGACCAGGTCGTACATTAAGATCAATTATGATTTCGCCGGCAACCTGCCGGACGATGCGATCATCACGGCATATTTAAAGGGATATAAATATGCAGGCGACCCGCCCGCAGGGACAAGGGCATACTGCAAGATGGTAAACAGCGGCTGGCGGGCAAGCGCGCATACGTGGAACACCCAGCCGCAAAACCACAGCATCATCGCCGCCCCTGTTGACGTATCCGCCGATGGCTGGAAGAGCTGGGATATCTCCACTGCCGTCAGGGAATGGAAAAACGGCGCGGCAAACCATGGGCTTGTGATCGCGCCGGAAAACGAATCGCAGCAGGCCGTGTGCTTTTCAGGACCGGGGAACCCCCACGGCAAGAACCCGATGTACCTCGATATCTACTGGACCGTGCCGAACGCGGTGGATGAAAACCTGCCGCTTTCTGTGCCGGGGATCAAGCTGCGGCCGCTTACCCAGCACCAGGGAAACAGGCAGGTCTTTACCGGCCTCATCGCGGACGGCATCGTGCGGCCGCAGCTTGACGTCGTGTATGCGCTGCGGGAAAGCGAAGGCGATGTGCCGGTGGCGGTGGGCGTATTCGAAAAGGCCGACTGGGGCAGGAGGTATCCAAATACGAACCTGGTGAAAGGGACGATCCCGTTCACCCTCGGCTATACCGGGCTGTTTGAGGGGAACTGGCAGACGGACGGCCTTCCGGCAAGCTTGATGGAGCAGGTGACTCCGTAC
>CAJUEB010000118.1 GCA_910585135.1 uncultured Eubacteriales bacterium | reverse complement strand
GATATGGGTGATTACGGGAAGCTGGCCGTTTTTCTGTTTTTTCACAAGGCGCAGGCAGTTCCGCCCCATATCGTTAAGAGCCAGCACCCGCGCATAGAGATTACGCTTTGGTTCGCGTTCTTTTAACGACAACAGCGTATAGACCAAAATCCGCCGCACGGCAGCCTCCGTATACCTCCTGGAAACCACTGCCGACAGCAGTTCATCAAAGGTTTGCACCCGGATGATTTCCTTTTTCAGCTTGTTCTCAAGACCTTCCCCCATGCAATAGATGCGGGAAAGCTCCTCTGCCCTGCTCCTTACGAGTTCCGCACGCAGAAGCTGGAAAAACTGCGCCTGCATATGTTCCTGGGTCCTGCCGCTTTCCAACGCTGCCGCCAAAGCGTCCGCTACAGTTTCCGGCACATATGCGGCAAATTCATCCCGCGCCTTCATCCTGCGGATCGCCGCCGCACCTGCAAAGCCCATGCGCTCATTCGCTTCCAGATAGCCAGAGCCATGCCGCTTTATGGTCACCGGCATAAGCGCCGCTCCTTTGCCCTGCCAATAGAAAATTCGTTTCAGATATTCCAATGCCAGGATATTGTTAGGCGCAAGAAGCAGGCGGGACTTGTCCGCTCCTAAAACCGCCTGCACCGCCAGCTCATTTGCCTTCGCGAAGGAACAGCCGCTTTTCATGATATCCCGGCGCTTTTGGGAAATCTCTTTTTCCTGCTTTACCATCTGCCTTGCAAGCTCTGCAAGCTGTGCAAGATCACCGCTTTCACTGCCAAAAGAAATCCAATCTACACCCATCGCCTGAAGAATGTCCACTGCACCCGCCGCAAAGGTTTCCGCCCTGCTGCACGCAAATATAAAAGGCAGCTCCAAAACCAGATCCACGCCGTTTTCGACCGCAAGGCAGGCCCTTGTCCATTTATCCAGGACTGCCGCTTCCCCTCTCTGGGTAAAGTTCCCGCTCATGACCGCCACAACGCAATCTGCGCCCGTGCGCCTGCGGGACTCTTCTATGTGATACCGATGCCCATTGTGAAACGGGTTATATTCCGCTATGATTCCTACTGTTTTCATAGGGTTATCATAACACAAATAAGGTGATAACAAAAGCTGTGGCAGCAGAAAAAAGCGCATGCGTCAGCTTGCTGAGAAAGAGATATCCCATGGAAATCCCCGTTCCCGAAAGCATGCTCATCGTCTGCCCCATAACGGAAAGCCCGCCCCAGGACATGATAAAGGAACACAGGATACACTTCATGCTGCCGGTAAGCGCCGTACATTCTGCAACAGCGCCGCAGCCTACGGTCATTTCAAAAAAGCCTTTGATAAGCGCACGGACCGCCTGGCTGGAAAACAAGGACAAAACTCCGCTCAGATGCAACAGATCCGTTACAAACATGAACAGCACGATGTACGCCAGGACGATACCCAAGGACTTAAAGGACATCAAGATCGCCTCCGTAAAGGATTCCTGCATCCCCTTGTCGAGCGGGGCTGCTTTCATCATCTGCGCACCGCCCTCTACTCCGATGATTCTGCCATATACCATGCCGTTAATCAACGCACCCGCATAGTGGGCGATCGCAATAATGCCGCCCAGCGTTCCCGATCCCAGCATTCCCGCGCCTACTGCCCCAACCATGAACGCAGGTCCTGACGTATTGCAAAAGCTCATCAAACGTTTGGCTTCACTACAGGAAATTTCCCCGCCCCTTTTCAAGTCGCCTATGATTTTCGCGCCCATGGGATATCCCGAAAGTACGCTCATGGCAAAGGGAAACACCCCGGATTTCAGGAAGCGTATCACGCCTATGTTTTGCAAAAAATTGGCACATATGAAAAAGGGTAAAAGTGCCGGCAGTACATTGCCGAGCCAGAGCGATATTCCCTTCCTGGCTGAATATAACGCCGTTGTCGGAAATATGACCATCAGCAGGCAGCATATCAGCGTCAGAAAAGCTGCCGCAAATATTTTCTTTTTTCCCAATTTAAAAATATCCATGGTCTATTTTATTCATAAACCATGGATATATGATAAGCTCTGTCTGCGCAATATGCCGCTTACATTGCCCGCACTATATGTTGCCTATGTTGCACACTTCCCGCATTACCTGTGCCATGCGCAAAAGCCTATTTCTTTTCGCCATCCGGCAGCGGGGAAGGCTCTGGCATTTCATCGGCATTCATCTGCGTCCTGTAAGCCATGTCCTTGAGTTCATCCCGGTTGGCCGCAAGCGCTGAATTGATGTCGTCAAATGCTTTCTCAATATTCGTGAACATTTCCCCGAAATAAATGGAACTGAGGTGCTCCATCTTGCCCTGGAAGCTGTAGAGAATGCTGTCCAGATATTCGTATGTACCGATTTTAAGCTGCTTCGCCGTATTTTCCGTAACCTTCATCAGTTCATCCGCCCTAACCTTCGCTTTATGCGTAATGTCGTTATTTTCGACCAGGTTCTCGGCTTGCTTCTGGGCATCGTCGATTACTGCCTCATACTGCGTTTTCGCCTCTGCAATAATCCGCTCCCGTTCATTTTTAATCCACTGTGCCTGCTGGATCTCATCCGGAAGCTCTGCCCTGATTTCCCTTACGATTTCAAGAAGTTCCTGGGAATCCACCATGATTTTACCGGTAAGGGGAAACCCTGCGGCAGTATCAATAATTTCTTCAATTTCTTCCAAAAGTTCTAAAACCCTCATAACGACCTCCTGTTATCTATCTTTTGCATCTGTCCATATTTCTTTGTATTGTTTCAGGAACCAGCCCTTCTATTGACCCGCCCAGGGAATACACTTCCTTGATCATGCTTGAGCTGATGAAGGAATAACCCGGATCTGTCATTAAAAATACCGTTTCTACTCGTTTATCAAAAAGGCGTGCGTTCATCTGTGCCATCTGAATCTCATATTCGAAATCCATGGCTGCCCTCAGCCCTCTCACCACCACGTTAAAGCCATTATCATTTACATAATTCGCTAAAAGACCCGAAAAACAATCCACCCGGATGTTATCCAGATGCCGCAGGGTTTCCTCAATCATGTTTTTTCGTTCCTCCAAGGAGAACATCGCTTTCTTGGATGGATTTACAATAATGCCTATCGTCAGTTCATCATATAGCTTAGCCGCCCGTTCGATGATGTTTAAATGTCCGTTGGTCAACGGATCAAAAGAACCCGTATAAAGGGCTTTGGTCTGCATTTGTCATTCCTCCACTGATACTTGTCCAGTATATCACGTTTACAGGCTGGATTCAACGATATCCTGCTGATATATTGATAACTTAATGATGCCATATTTTCTTTCTTTTACCTTGGAAAACCCGCAAAGCGTCTCGGAAAGCACTTCTTCCTTCCTGTGCTCAGCGACAATAATGCCGCCATCAGCCAGAAGGCCTTGCTGCCCGATCAGTTCAAAGGCTGGCAGCAAAAAATCCCGTCCATAGGGAGGATCCAGCAGTATGATATCAAATTGCCCGTCCAAATTCATCAGCGTTTTCCGAAAATCCCCCGAAGCGATCCTTGCGCCCTCCTGCGCTTTACAGTGGGCGATATTTTCGCGGATCAGCCGCAAGCTTTCCCTGGAATGATCACCAAAGACGCAGTACGCCGCACCCCTGCTGAGCGCTTCGAGTCCCAGGCTGCCCGTCCCCGAAAAAAGATCCAACACTCTGCTACCCCATATTTTTTCCGTCAATATGCTGAAAAGGGCTTCCTTTACCTTATCGGTAGTCGGCCTGATGGCATAATCCGCTGGGGATTCCAGCCGCCTGCCCTTATATTTTCCCGCTATAATTCGCATCCTTTTCCTCCTGTCAATATGTCCTTCCCATTCTAGCATTATTATCAAAAGATATCTACCCCAATTGAAAAAGAGATATTTACTTTTGCAAATAAACACCTCCATTTTCCATTCGTCTCACATTTCATCGTTCCCTTATCGGCGGGGAAACCGCCGATAAGCCATCTCCACCAGCTTAGCACAAGCCCGCCTACTTGCCACAACCCCTCGCTTTGGCGCCAATCCATTGACTTAGCACAAGCCCGCCCGCTTACCAAATTTCTTCTAACGGCATCCTTAGCTGCACCCCTTGCTCTGCGCCTGTATCGCTTTCAGCAGAAAGATATGTCGTTAAAATGGCAATCAGCTCCGTATTAGATGGTTTCCCAGCCAGCGGATGCTGCGCCATTTCGCAGACAAACCCAGGATTGCGTTCCCAGGAAATCTTACAGATCGTACGAATATTCCGCTCCACGCATTCAGGGCTTGTATGATACCTTCTAGCGATATCAGGGTAAAGCCACTTAGTTACAAGCAGTAAGCGATCAGGCTCCTGCATACAGAGCGAGACAGCGTAAGCCATATAATTAAATCCCGCATAATTAATCGTAATCCCCAATCTGGCTAATAAGAGCGACGCCTGCTGAAACTCTTCCCTGCCCATCTTCATCTGTCCATCACCTCCCCAGGACTCATACATTTCATCACGATCTGCACCTGCAATTTCAAGCTGGCATTCAGATTTTTCGACAACAAAATTCTTTTTTCCATGTTTTTCGCCTCCTTCTTTTAGGATAAAGGAAAAAGACAGAAAATGGGATGCAGCCTTTTAGCAATGCCGGGCGGGTTTTCGCACTGCCCGAATTATTGATGGGCGGGAGCAAGCGGGAAATTCGATTCATTGTTACGATGGGGCAAGGACATTGCCAGCAACCTGAAAATCATATATAATGAAAAAAATACGCATGGTAAGAACAATGATCCCGATACAGATGCGCCGCCCACTTTCGGGTGACGCTTCGCGATATGTTTTCTTTGAAAGGAAAAGATAATGATCAAATACAACACGCCATGGGAAACCATACAGAAAAGTGAAAAAGACACTTTGAAGCTGTCTTTTACGGAAATAGAGGATATTGCAGGCGTACCGATCGATCATTCTTTCCTAAAATACAAAAAGGATGCACTGTGAAGCATCAAAGCTCCTTATGTGCATCCTCTCATTTCTTAAAAGATCTTACGCCTATGCAATACCAACCGGATTAGTTATTCTCTTCCTGGTACTTCTTCAGCGCTTCTTGCAGCTTCGGAATGATGACTTTAACATCACCGACAATACCCAGGTCAGCTACTTCGAAAATAGCTGCTGCATCGTTCTTGTTGATTGCGATTACGCACTCTGAGTTTTCCATACCTGCAATGTGCTGGATCGCGCCGGAGATACCACAAGCCATGTACAGATCCGGACGAACGGTTTTACCTGTCTGTCCAACCTGTCTGTCCCTAGCAATCCAGCCAGCGTCAACGTTCGCACGTGAGGACGAAATTTCTCCGCCCAGAAGATCAGCAACAACCTGTAATTCTTTGAAGTATTCTGGAGAACCGATTCCTCTTCCGCCGGATACGAGAACCTTTGCTTCTGTAATATCAACAGCCTTCTTCGTTTCTCTTACAACTTCCTTGATTACTACGTTCATGTCTTCCGGAACGAAATTAACCTTGAATTCTTCAACAGTTCCTTTTTTGCCTGCCTGTGGCTCTAATTTTTTCATTACGCCAGGTCTTACGGTAGCCATCTGCGGTCTGTGGTTCGCACATCTGATCGTAGCCATTACGTTACCGCCGAAAGCAGGTCTTGTCATCTTCAGGTTCATGTCATCCATGCCCAGTCTCTTACCGATCGCATCTGTATCAGCATTTGATGTTGCATGTAAGAATTCAAAGTAATTATCCATGTTTACATCAAGACGCGTGCAGTCAGCAGTCAGTCCTGTATGTACTCTTGCTGCTACTCTTGGCGCGAGGTCACGACCGATGGAAGTAGCACCGTACAGCACGATGTTTGGATCGTAATTCTTGATTACGGCAGTTAAAGCCTTTGTATAAGGTTCTGTCACATATTCAGCCAGCATCGGGTCTTCTACTACGACTACGCCGTCTGCGCCTGCTTCGATCAGGGACTGTGCCTTATCTTTGATTTTATCTCCCATGAGAACAGCATAAACCTTTTCGCCAAGTTCTCCAGCTAATTTTGTTGCTTCACCCAGCAGCTCCAGAGTAACCTTAGCGATATTGCCATCTCTCTGTTCTGCTACTACATAAATATCTTTACTCATTTTTTTACAACTCCTCCCATTAAATGATGTGTCTTTCTTCCATCTTGGCGATGATAGCTGCGACTGCTTCATCAGGAGTAACGTCCAGTTTCGTTCCTGCGCCCTTAGGCATCTTACCGAAGGATGTTACTACCTTTGTCGGTGATCCGTCCAGACCAATGTGATCAGGATTGATTACATCTTTCAAGTCATCGAATCCCCATACGGTAATATCCTTTGCATAAGCATCGATAACGCCGCCGGCATGCATATATCTCGGTTCAGCCAGTTCCTGGATTGCAGTCAGAAGGCAAGGGAGCTTCACTTCGATAATGTGATATCTGTCTTCATACTGTCTCTTAACCGTGATGCTCTTATCATCAACGTCGATCAGCTCTTCTGTGTATGATACCTGTGGGATTCCCAGGTTTTCAGCGATCTGCGGACCTACCTGTGCAGTATCTCCGTCGATAGCCTGTCTGCCTGTAAATACGATATCATATCCGATCTTCTTCAGTGCAGCAGAGATGATGATAGCTGTTGCACATGTATCTGATCCGCCGAATTCCCTTGCTGACAGCAGATAAGCGTCATCACAGCCCATAGCCAGCGCTTCTCTCAGTGCGACATCAGCCTGCGGAGGTCCCATGCAAACTACCGTTACCGTACCGCCAACTCTTTCACGGAGCTGCAACGCAGCTTCGATCCCTGACTTATCGTCATGGTTAATGATGCTAGGAACGCCATCTCTGATTAATCTATTCGTTTTAGGATCCAGCTTAACTTCGTTTGTGTCCGGAACCTGCTTAATGCATACTACTATTTTCATTGTTACTCTTCCCCTTTCACACTACTTAAGTTTCATTGATCCTGAGATAACCATCTTCATAACTTCTGATGTACCTTCGTAGATTTCGGTAATCTTCGCATCTCTCAATGCTCTTTCAACCGGGTATTCTCTGCAATATCCGTATCCGCCCATCAGCTGTACAGCTTCACGGCAAACCTGGTTCGCCATATCGGAAGCAAATAACTTAGCCATTGCAGCAGCAGGACCATAGTTTTCGCC
>CAJUEB010000117.1 GCA_910585135.1 uncultured Eubacteriales bacterium | reverse complement strand
GTGTCAGGCAGAGTTCTTCGCAGCATGAGAAAACCGCCTGCTTCCGTATTTGACCGTTTCAGCGCCCGCTATCAGGAAATCAGCAAAAAACTCGGAAAGAAACAGTACATGATTCCGTATTTCATTTCATCCCATCCGGGCAGCAGCCTGGAGGATGCCATCGAGCTGGCGCTTTACATGAAAAAGACAGGATTTATTCCCGATCAGGTGCAGGATTTTTATCCGACGCCGGGGACGCTGGCTACCTGTATGTATTATACGGAAAAAGATCCGTTTACGATGAAGAAGATCTACGTCGCCAAAAGTGCGGAAGAAAAGAAGATGCAGCGGGCGTTGCTGCATTTTCATAAGAAGGAAAACAGGGAGACGGTGAAACGAGCGTTAAAAAAAGCAGGCAGGGCGGATTTGATTCCTGCCCTGCTGCGCTAAAAAGTCTATAGCGTAACGCCCGTATGGCACAAGTATGTCACGCGGGGCAGCGTGCTGCCGCATGTCGCTTTGCCGCGCATGGAGGCTGTGTTAGCCGAACAAATGCATTACGGCGTTTCCAACGAATACGCCGAAATAATTGCCTAAGATGTAGCCGAGCGTACCGACTAGCACGGCAGGCGTGATCAGCTCTTGGTAGCCTCTTGCGGCGGCCGAAGCTGCGGCAGTTGTAGGACCACCCAGAGCGGCATTGGCAGCAACGGAAATTTCCTCAATGCTGAATTTGAAGAGCTTGCCGAAGAGCAGGCAGACGCATATGATGCCCACGAAGATAACGCAGGAAAAGAGAATCAGCCATGGTCCAAGCGCAATTACCTGTTTCAAGTCTGCTTCGATGGAAATCGCCACGAAAAAGATGAACATCATGAAGATGCCGAGATCCTGTGCGCCTTTCATGCTGTCGAAGAATTTCGGGAATACCGTTGCCAGAATCACCGTAAACAGGGTGATCAGCAGGTACTTTTGCCCGAATAGCTGCTGGATGATAAATACATTGGAAACGGAATTCACCCAATCGGCGATGAGAACTGACACTGCTACAATCGCAAAGGATACGGCCAGTGCTTTTGCGATTGCAAAGATGCTCATGGAAGCTTCGCCGGAGCTGTTGCTTTCGGTGATCGCCGATTCTACGATCGGGGTGTCATACATGCATTTATAATGCTTTCTTAAAATGGCGATGGAAGGGAGCATGACCAGCGTAAACAGGGTGAACGTGAATGTAAGGATGTCTGCGACGTAGATCGCGTCAAAAAATGTACCGGTTACATCCCACACATCAGCCATGACGACGACATTTGCACTGCCACCGGACTGTGAGGCGGTAAAAACAGCCGCCGGTTTCCAGATTTCGTTGATTTTGCTATGAAAGATGACAGAGGCAAGGAATGCCCCGGACATCGTTCCGCAACATGCAATCAGGAACATCCCTAGCATTTTCCCGGATTCTTTGAGGATTTTTTTGAGGTCGGCGGCAAAAAGAACCAGCGGAATCGCCAGCGGCGTGATCATCGACCAGACCACATCGTAGGCAGAAGATGTTGATGGCATTAATCCAATGGAGGACAGCAGCATTCCGCCGACTAAGCAGATGAGCGCTGCGCCTACGGCTTTTGCCCACCGAAAATGGCGTTCTGCATACATGGCGAAGAACACATAGGCAATGAGGACTGTCCAGATCATCAAAGTGTTTTCGGAATTAATGAGAGAATTCATGGTCTACCTCCTATTTTCTTAAAATCATGTTCCCGGAAGCGGCATTTGTATAGATGCCGTTCTTGCAGGCGATTTTGCCACCCACCAACACATATTCGATTCCTTCCGGTTTTGCATTAAAGTTCATCAGTGTGCCTTTTTCACGGATCGTATCGGGATCAAAGATACAGATATCCGCGTCGAAGCCTTCTTGAAGCGTTCCCTTTTTTTTGAGTCCCATAACCTTAGCAGGGAGTGAGGTCATTTTTTTGATTGCTAACTCTAGCGGAATTACCTTTTCCTTTCGCACATATTTTTCCAGAACACGTGGAAACGTGCCGGTCAGGCGTGGATGCGTCTTTTCTTCCGGTTTTACGGCAATCCCGTCGCTACCCACCATACAGTAGTCCTTTTTCATGATGCGGCAGATATCCTCTTCGCTCATGCAGTCATAAGCGGCAATGGCGTCGGCTTTGTTTTCGACAATAATATCAAATAGCACATCATACGGATCGTTTCCGATGCTTTGCGCATATTCCAGTAGCGTCTTTCCGACAGCGTCTGGCGTTTTGTCTGCTTTGAGGATATGGATACCGGCGGGCGTGATGTTTTCCATCAGGTTATCCCATTGGCCATGCTTGTTCTGGTACATATCCTTGATCGCCTGCCTCTGCGTAGGATCGGATAGCTTTTTGCACATTTGTGTAAAACCGCCTTCCGTATACTCGATGGGAATGACCCAGTGGAGAACCGTGCAGCTAGTCGTGTACGGATACTGGTCGCAGTAGACTGCAAGTCCTTGTGTGCGGGCTTCTTCCACGAGGCGGGTCGTTTCTTCCGTCATGCCCCAGTAATTCCTGCCCAGGGCTTTCATATGCGAGATGACCGTGCGGATTCCCGTTCTGCGGGAAATTTCGATGGCTTCCTTGATGCTTTCTGCCAATTGGTAGCCTTCGCTTCGGATATGCGTGGTGTAAATGCCGCCGTATTCCTTTACGACCTTGCATAGTTCAGCCAGTTCTTCCGTGTCCGCAAAGCAGCCAGGGGAATAGACGAGACCAGACGACATTCCGAGGGCACCTGCCTCCATGCATTCTGCTAAGAGTGTTTTCATCCTGTTCATTTCCTCATCGCTGGGCTTTCGGGCAGCAAACCCCATGACTGCCATGCGCAGCGTACCGTGTGCACAGAGGAAACCGATGTTGTTTCCCAAAGGAAGCTTTTTTACATCAGAAAAATAATTTTTTTCTGATGTGTAAGTACACAGTGCTTCGGTTGGGTAATAAGGGCGGTAATACTCGAAAATTTCATCGTAATGTGTTGCCGTAACAGGTGCGAGACCTTCCCCACAGTTGCCGGATATTTCTGTTGTGACACCTTGCGCGAGTTTGTAGATGTTGGAAGGGTCTAAAAAAATATATCCGTCATTGTGTGCATGGGGATCGATAAAGCCGGGACAGACAGTTTTTCCGGTAGCATCAATGATGGTAGGGGTTTCTTCTTCAATGCAGTCCGCTACTTTGGCAATCTGTCCTCCTTTGATTGCGATATCCCCGGAAAAAGCTTTTGTACCCGTTCCGTCAAGCACGTTTCCATTTTTGATAATGAGATCAAAAACCATGTGTGCAATTCCTCCTTTCTTTTCAATATTTTCTACATAATAAAACATAAATGCAGAAAAATCAATCATTTGTTGAAAAATTTGAAGAATTTTATCGCAAAAGCGTAAAAATACTACATTTTTTCTTCCCTTTCCTTTCTCATCTTTCTGTGGTAAGATTGAGGCAAGCAAGGCAGAAAAGGGAGGCATCACGATGAAGGAAAAAAGCGTGATGAGACAGATCAGGGAAGGCTTCACGCAATTCACAAAGACGCAGAAAAAAATCGCTGATTACATTTGTGACAATTACAGGCAGATTCCGGCGATGTCGGTGCAGGAACTGGCGCAGGTTCTGGATACGAGCGATGCGACCATTATCCGGTTTGCGCAGACGCTGGGGTATAAAGGGTATTTGGAAATGCGTTCTGCGTTAAAGATGGAAGACAGGCAATATTGGGCACCGTATACGCAGTTTAGCCGGAGGATGCGCCAGCAAGCCTCTTTTCGTGCAGAAGATGAAAACAAGTCTGCCATGGAGATGATTGCCGCAAACGATATGGAGTGCCACAGGGAATTTTATGAAACATTTGATCGCTCTTTGCTCGACGCTGTGGTGAAAGAGATCAACAGGGCGGAAACCGTGCATATAGCTGGTTTTGGTATTGATTCGCTGATTGCGGATTTTCTGAATTGGTATTTGACCGTGATGGGATACCGTACGGTTTGCTATACGGACGGCGGATTTGCGACGGCGAGAAAATTCAGCAATGTGAAGGAAAACGACTTGCTGATCCTGCTGATTACGCCGCGCCTTCTGAAAGTTGAAAAATCAGTGCTTGCGGCGGCAAAGAACCGAGGTGCGCATATCGTCTGCATCGCACAGGGAATTACCTTGGAAATATCCTCCCTTTGTACGATTACGCTGACCCTGCCTGACAGGGCGAATGAGCTGATCAATTCTTATGTGACATACATGAGCCTGTGCAATATGCTGATCATCGCTTTGTATAAGAGCAAGGAAACAGAGATCGCGCAGAAGCTCAAGGACAGCGAGGATATGATTCATTTTTTCGATTTGTTATTGTAAGCGGAATCCGGGCAGGAGGAAGGGCTGATGTTGGAACTGACCGATATTGTTAAGGCTTTTGAAGCAGGCAGGCGTCAATATCGTAAGCTGGTAAAAGAGGACACGGCTACTTCGTTTCCGATCGAGGAAAGCTATGGCACAGCGAAACGGGCCGCTGGCGGGAAGGCCTCTTGCGCAAACGCTGCGGGGCAGGAGGGCGTCAACCGAATCGCTTGCGGCGATAACCTGCAATATATGGTATATCTGCTCAAACAGGAGCATATGGCGGGCAAGCTACAGCTCATATACGCCGACCCGCCTTTTTTTTCCAATGGAAAATACCAGGCTTCCGTGCGCCTGCAATCGGAAACGCTGGGCGTTTCCCCCTTCATGAAGCTGGGCGCGTATGACGATACCTGGTGCAGCGACATGGGGCGTTACCTGGAGATGCTTACAGCGCGGCTTTTCGCCATGAAGGATCTGCTGGCGGATACGGGATGCCTCTGGGTGCATCTGGACTGGCACGTGGCGCATTATATCAAGGTGATTCTGGATCAGATCTTCGGTGCGGGCAATTTTATCAATGAAGTGATCTGGACGTACAAATCCGGCGGGACGAATCACCGCAGTTTTGCGAAAAAACACGATACGCTGCTGGTGTACGGCAAGGGCAGGCAGTACCGCTTCACACCGCTGAAAGAGAAATCCTACAACCGGGAGCTAAAACCGTATTGCTTCAAGGGCGTAGAGGAATTTAAGGATGAAAAGGGCTGGTATACCATGGTCAACATGAAGGATGTATGGCATATCGATATGGTAGGCCGGACTTCCGGGGAACGTACCGGCTATGCTACGCAGAAGCCGGAAAAGCTATTGGAGCGGATCGTCGCTTCGTGCAGCGGGGAAGGGGATCTATGCGCCGATTTTTTTGCCGGTTCGGGAACGCTGGGTGCAGTCTGTGAAAAGATGAACCGAAATTGGATCATGTGCGATGAAGGAAAGCTGGCGGTGGCAGAGCAGGTCAGCAGGATGGGGAAAGAAGCGGCGTCATTTGATGTACAGCGTATAACGCCGAAAGCGTTTTTTTCTGTTCCTGTGGAAGGGGCGGAAACAGCAAGAAATTCTTCTGCTTCAGCAAAGGCGCAGGCAGGGCAGGGCGGTCAGTTACAGTCACCGCTTGCGTTTGAGGCAAGCGGCGGCGAGCTAAGGCTTTTGGCATACGATGCACAAATTCCGGATGAATTGAACAAGTACGCGCAGGAGCTTGCGCGCTACCGGGCGGCGGACAGCCTGAGCTTTATCAAGTGCTGGAGCGTCGATCCGGCATATGACGGAGGGGTGCATCGGGCGCAAATGCTCATGACGGACGGGCAGGGCGCATATGATGGAAGCGGGCAGGATGTCTGCGTCTGCCATCCGGCGTCTGATACAGGCAGCATCGCCGGGTATGATGTATTTGGAAATCGCTTTTTCCAAGTCTTTAAGTGGTAATGGAGTGTTTTAGAGCGTATTGATAGGAGCATATGGATGAAGGAAAGAAAGAAGCTGGATCGGAGTGAACGGCGGGAACGGCTAAAAAATTGTTTGCTTGATTTTGTGATTCTGCTGGTCGCTTGCAGCGTCAGCGCTTTTGCCACTGTCGGCGTGATGATCCCAAACGGACTGACCTCAGGCGGGGTTACGGGCATCGCCCGTATCATGCAAAGCTTCGTCGATGTGGATTTTTCGGTATTGTATTACGGCGTGTCCATTATCGTGATCATTTTGGTGCTGGTGTTCATGGGCTTGAAGGAATTGAAGAAGATCTTGCTGCTGTCCATCATGTACCCTGCCGTGCTGTTTTTGTTTGAACGTTTGGATATCCAGCTTTTGGAAACAAAGGATGTCCTGCTGGCAGCGGTGTTCTGCGGCGTATTTATGGGAATCTACGTCGGGCTGGTATTTTGGCGGGGATATGCTTCGGCCGGAAGTGATGCGGTGGCGAAGATCATCAGGAAACGGCTGATGCCGCAGGCAGGACTCAGCAAGATATTGCTTTGCATCGATGGGATCGTTATCATCGCATCGGCGCTCATCTATGGAAGGAATATCGCGCTGTATGCATTGATTACGCAGGTAATCATCACGAAGACGTCCGAAATGATCATGTATGGCTTTGAAGGCAAAATCGTGCAGCTTTCCGTTATCACCGACCAGTGCGATGCGATCAGCGCGTATATCATCAAAGAGCTGAACCGGGGCGCATCCAGCGTGGAAATCAGAGGAGAATATACGGGAAGAAGCCTGCGGCAGATTACGCTTTTATGTTCTCCACGGGAAAGTGTACAGACGAGAAAGCGAATTTCGCAGATCGACCCGCATGCTTTCGTGACGGTGACGAAGGTGGAGGCCGTCTGGGGACTGGGAAGAGGTTTTTCCCATTTTGATAATGAGTAAGGCGCAAGCAGAAAAGGAAATGGCTGATCGATGGAAAAATGGATCTACGGAGCGGAGAATTTTCATACGGGCAGATGGTCAGGAGGAACGGAGACGGAATTTGTGATCTTCCCACAAACCGCGCAGTATTTGGAGCGGGATTTTATCTGGCGGCTCAGCGCTGTGCAGGTTCTGGCGGAAGAGGCCTCCTTCACGAAGCTTTCCGATTATGACCGGGTACTTCTGGCATTAGAGGGGGAAGCGGTACTGGCTTTTGGCGATCAGCGGACGACACGGCTTTCGGCACAGGAGCAGGTATCTTTTGACGGAGCGGTTAAAACAAAATGCTTTGGAACGATCAAGGGTTATAGTCTCATGGTGCGAAAGGGATGCAGCGGC
>CAJUEB010000116.1 GCA_910585135.1 uncultured Eubacteriales bacterium | reverse complement strand
AGACGAGCAAGGTGTGCTTTACGGGGGACACTGTGTTTGATGTCGATTTGGGCAGGACTGATCTGGAGGATGGTTCGCCTGCGGAAATGCGCGACAGCATTTTAAATAAGGTGGACAAATGGGGAAACGATATTACGATTTATCCGGGGCATGCGGACGGATGTACGATGAAAAAAGTGCGCCAGATCAATAAGGAGTTTTTGGATATTGTGGAAGACAAATAGTTGTGGAAAACGGCGGCGTTCAAAGTGGATTGCGGCTTGGTGTTTTGATGCTCCGGCGTTTTGGTGAACTGAACGCTTGGCAGTTCGATGCACTGGCAGTCTGGCGGTCCGCAGCTTGCGTTTGATTTTGTAAGGGAGCGGCAGCCGGATCGGGAAACGGAACGAATCGCTTTACAAAAGGCGCAGGGCTGTTTGCGTTTATGGAAAGAAACTAGACGCATGAGGCTGCGCATTGAAACATTTCGATCCCCTGCGTTCACACATTGTAATGCGGAAGACGAACGCGCGAAAATAAAAATGCTTGCAGAAAAAACGCTTTGCATTCAAGGAGATAAATATGACGATCAAATTAATTGCACTGGATCTTGATGGGACAACCATTAATAATGACAGAGAAATAAGCAAAAGAAACCGGGCGGCTTTGCAAAAGGCGGCAGAACAAGGAGTCAATATCGTGATCGCGACGGGCAGGCCGTTTTCTGCGCTTCCGGCGGATGTGTTCGAAATAGATGCGATCCGTTACGTACTGACTTCAAATGGCGCATCGATTACGGATCTTGCGGAAAACAAGACTTTTTATGAAAATTGCCTTTCCCCGCTGGCGACGGAGCGGTCGGTGGCGCTTTTGAGACAGTATCCTTATATCATTGAATGTTTCGTCAAGGGCATTGCTTATATAGACGGCGCGTATTATCGCCAGGTGGAGCGGAGCGGGAAGAGTTTTCGCGATGTGGAATACATTTTAACGACGCGCAATCCCGTGGAGGATATTTATCAGTTTATGCTGGATCATAAAGGCAGTATAGAAAATATCAATATCAATTTTGAGGATATCAGCGAGAAACCGGCGATGCGAGAAAAACTCCTGACCATTCCGGAAGCGACGATCACCAGTTCTTTCGCACATAACCTGGAAATTGGCGGGGCGACGACCAGTAAAGCGGAAGCCTTGCGCCAGATGGGAAAGCTCTTGGGAATCGATAGCAGCGAAATGATGGCGGCGGGGGACAGCCCGAACGATATTGCGATGCTAAAGGCTTGTGGTTTTCCGGTAGCGGTCGGAAACGCCGTGGATGAGGTGAAGGCTGTGGCGAAATATATCGCGCCACCGAATGATGCGGATGGCGTGGCGGATGCAGTGGAAAAATTCGTATTGAACGGATAGCTTGGCGGACGCAGTGAAAACCTTCGCATTGAACGGATAGACGTGGCGGACGCAGTGAAAATTTCGCATTGGACGGATAGACGTGACGGACGCAGTAGAAACCTTCGCATTGAACGGATAGACGTGGCGGACGCAGTGAAAAACTTTGAATTGAACGGATCGCGGAAGGAACGGGCGGACACGCTGGGGTGAATGGGGCTTGACTGGACGTTCTATGCTGCGGTGCTGGCGTGAAACTTGCAGCCTGGGAGAGCGAAAAATGAATCGGCCGATAACCCTGAACGCGAACTGGCCTGACTAAGTGTGAGTCGTCCTGGTTAAGTGCGGGCTAGCTGTATGAGGGCTGACTGAAAAGAGACGGCCAGGAAATGATGCTTGAAGAAAAAGCTGATGGATGAGGAACGGCCGAAGAGCAGCATCGGGGGCAAATTGTTTTTAAACCTTGCATCGGTAGAGCTTTTTCTCTATTTTGCGGGGTTTATTTTTTTTATTGTTTATCGTTACTTTTGTTTTGTTTATCGGAGTGGGATTTAGTGACCGCTCATCGACATTTTATTTCGTATTTCAGAGTGGAATTTAGTGACCATTTCGGATTGGCTGGCGATTCTCTTAAATTTTTGTAAAACCTGTTTTTTAGAGAAAATATGAGTATTTTGCTCATCTTATGACTGCTTTGCGGCGCAGCGTGAGCACAATTTCTCTTGACTTACAGGATTTTTTAAGAAATCAGAGAAAATATGGGCAGTTTTTCTCTATAAATCCCATTTTTAAAAAATCATAGAGAAATCCCATTGCTGCGGCGCATTTTTCACCAGCTATCCTGCTCGTTTGCTGGTCAAATTCTCTCAAAACAGCACATTCTATGTTTTTAAGAGAATTCGTTAGTTTTCTGGCTGCTCTTATCTTAAAGAAAAAGCAATCAATTTTCAGCCTGTTTTTACCTTAAAGAAAAAGCAATCAATTTTCAGGCTGTTCTTATCTTAAAGAGAAAGCGGTCGGACTTTCAGCTTTTTTGATTTTCATGAAAATCACCCATCTTTCGATTGTCCCCATTCAGCACAGGAGTTGGTATTTGGCCTGGAACTATTTTATTCATTTTTTAACAATATTTTTCATTGACCTATTTATGATCGTCATTTCATTGGCCTGTCTTTTACTATTTATTTGATTTGCATCAGAATATATGGTGCATGATGCGGAAAAGGCTTGCGGATAGTCAATTTTTCTGTCTCAAAATTTGTGGCAGGGTACAGCGCATATTCGAAGGGAAAAGAAACAATATGAAAAGGAAAAATATAGAATATATGGAAAAAACATCTTGACACCTGACATCATATGCGCTAATATAAATGTAAATATATGGAAAACAAGCGATCGTGTGGCCATATAATCATGTAATCGTATGAAGGACGACGGTCTGAAAAAATAAATGCTTGCAAGACAGAAAATGCTTGAGCAATAAAGGGGTGTTTGAATTGAACAATAGGGAGCTAGGTGAAATTGGTGAAAATGCAGCGGCTGAAATGCTCAAGGCAAAGGGATATCGCATTTTGAAGCGGAATTATCGTTGTAGATTGGGAGAAATCGATATCATTGCTGCCAGAGGCTCCAAGATCAGCTTTGTGGAAGTGAAAACACGGCGCAGCGACCATTATGGCAGGCCGTGCGAGGCTGTCGATATCAATAAACAGGCTCATATCAGGCGGACAGCCGTTTGTTACCTAAAGGAGATTCGGCGGAAGGGGTACGTACCGGAAGCGGTGAGCTTTGATGTGGTCGAAATCGTTGCAGAGCATATAGAATGCGCTTTTTGAATTTATTTTGCACATATTTTGCGCAGACAGGAAATTCCGTTTAAGACGTTAAATTTGAGACATTAAAATAAATTGCCTGGATAGCCTGTGAATCTTTAGCTGGAAAAGTAACGGCGGGCTTTGCACTTCGGTTCAATTTATAATAAATAAAAAGCTCATTCATACGGAGAAAACTCTTTTGGTATGCGGAAAATTTTGTCCCATGTGCAGGAATGCTTATTTCAATAAAAGAGAAACCCTGATTTTTTGCAGCTTGCTATGAACAAGTGAACGGTGAACGGAGTATGCCTTAGCATGATATCTCGCAGCCTTACTGCGGAAAGATTTGTTGTGCGCCAGTGTGGGACAGCAAGAATTTATCGGAAAGATTTGTTGTGCGTCAGCGCGGGACAGCAGGACTTTAGGGAGAAAAAGAAGGATTGGAGAAAATGAAATGCTTACAAAGATAAAGACAGCGACATTGACAGGCGTAGAGGGAAGTCCTGTCGTGGTAGAGACTGACCTGCACAGGGGGATGCCATCTTTTACTGTAGTCGGGCTTGCAGATGCGACGATTCGGGAATCGTGCAGCAGGATAAAACCAGCGGTTTTAAATTCAGGGTATCCATTTCCGCCGGAGCGGGTAACGGTTAATTTAGTTCCAGCGGGAAAGCCGAAAGAAGGAAGTCACTTTGATTTGCCGATTGCGATCGGGATACTGTCGCTGGGATGGGGAAATTTGCCGCTCGGGGATACGGCTTTTCTTGGCGAGCTGTCGCTGGATGGAAAATTAAACCGCATTAAAGGTGCGCTTCCTCTTGCCATGAGCCTGCGAAAATCGGGGATTAAAAATATCGTGTTGCCGCAGGGTAATGCGGAGGAGGTGGCCATTCTCGAAGATGTCAATATCCTGGCTGCGGCTGACCTTTCCAGCATTGCAGATCATATCACTGGAAAGAAGAAATTGCCGTTTTATAAAGGAAAGAAAAAGGCGGATCGGATAGAGTGGGATCTGGATTTTTCCCAAGTGATCGGGCAAGAGGCGGCAAAACGCGCTGTGTTGATCGGTGCAGCAGGTAATCACGGTTTGCTTTTAATGGGCGGACCGGGATGCGGGAAAACGATGATTGCGAAGCGGATTCCTACCATTATGACGCCGCTATCTTATGAAGAGAAAATTGAAATTACAGGGATATACAGCGTGGCAGGTTTGTTAGCGGAGGATCGGCCGATTATCGCAAGACGGCCGTTCCGAAGCCCGCATCATACGATTTCGTATGTGGGTATGCTGGGCGGGGGAAAGCGTCCGCGGCCAGGAGAGCTTTCGCTCGCGCATCGAGGCGTGCTTTTTCTGGATGAATTTGGTGAATTTGATACGAAGACGATTGATGCGATGCGGCAGCCAGTTGAAGAGGGTTTTATCCGTATTACCCGCAACAATGAAGAAGTGATTTTCCCATCCAGCGTCATGGTGGTAGCTGCCGCAAATCCGTGCAAATGTGGATATCTTTGGGACGAGAAGAAAATATGCAGCTGCGGGCAGAAACAGCTTGAGGCATATCGGCGTAAGCTGGCGGGTCCTTTTTCTGATCGGATCGATATGCATGTCAGGATGTCGCCGATCCCGAAAGAGGCGCTGGAAAGCATACGAATGCGGCAGGACGCATTATCGTCGGCAGATATGAGAAAACAAGCAGAAACTGCGATAGCGATGCAGAAGCAACGATATCAAGGGCTTCGATACCGTGATAACGGAAGTCTGGATGAATGGGGAATCGAGCGGTTTTGCCGTCTTGACGAAGCGTGCAGGAGGTTTCTGTCGATCGCTTATGATAAGCTGGGATTGACGATGCGAGCGCATAACAGGATTTTGAAGGTGGCGAGGACGATTGCCGATCTTGCATCCAGTGAATCAATCGAAGAGCAGCATATTGCGGAAGCCTTACGGTATCGGATTTCTGACGGGGATGAAAATGGGTTGCTTGTTTGATTTGGGGTGTCTGGGCAGTTTTCTGGCAGGGCGCGCGGTCTGGCAGCAGAATCTCGTTTATTCAGTGAGAAAGGTGAGGCGGCGTCAGTGCGCCCGATTGCTGTGATGCCGTGGCGGTGCGGGGCGATGTTGTCACGCCCTCTTGATGCGGTTGCCGTGATGGTGCAGGGCGGTGTTGGCACACTCTCTTGATGCGGTTGCCGTGGCGATGCGGGGCGGTGTTGTCACGTCCTCTTGATGCGGTTGTCGTAACGGCACAGGGTGCATAAGGCGCATCTGCTTGCTGCAAATATCGTAGTGGAATAAAAGCGTTGCTTTCAATGATGAGGTATCGGGACGACGTGAATATATCAGTGCGCCCGGTTGGCATGCAAACTGGCATTAGGACGGAGGGATAACATGAGTGAAAAAACGATGCAGCAGGAAAAGGTGAAGCGGAAGATCGGGCGGATCGGCGCAGGCAGTCCGGATTATCCGGCTCTTTTAAAGGAAATTAAGGATTACCCCACAGAACTGTTTTATATAGGGAATATAAAGCTTTTAAAAAAACGCTGTGCAGCGGTTGTCGGTTCAAGAAATACGAACCAGTATGGGCGGAGCATGGCGGTGGCAATTTCAAAAAAGTTAGCAGAACGGGATGTGGCGGTAGTCAGCGGCATGGCGCGGGGAATCGATACCTGTGCCCATAGGGGCGCGCTTTCCGCCAACGGTAGCACCATTGCTGTACTCGGATGCGGGGTGGATATCTGTTATCCTGCCGAAAACAGCGGCATTAAAAAAGAAATCGAGGAAACCGGACTGGTGATTTCTGAATATGCACCGGGGATAAAACCGCAGCGGTATCGCTTCCCACAGCGCAACAGGATTATCAGCGGGCTTTCCGAAATTACGGTGGTCGTACAGGCACGCAACAACAGCGGCGCATTGATCACGGCAGAACTTTCCGCGGAGCAGGGCAGGGAAGTATGCGCCCTGCCTGGCAATATAGACAGTCAATATAATTTGGGCAGCAATAAGCTGATCAAGGATGGCGCAAGGCCGATCGTAAGCATTGCAGATGTCCTGGAGGCAATGGGGCTTGACGCGATAGAGCAACAAGAAGCCGAAAAGTTGCTGAGCGATACTGAAATGAAAATTTTTAATATCCTCCGGCAGGACGGCGAAATGGGAATGGATGAAATCTGCCGGAGACTGGGAAAACCGCCAGCTTATGTCACCGGCATTGTGACGGTAATGGAATTAAAAGGTATCGTTTTCTCGTCTCTTGGGAAAATTTTTATTGCAAAAGGGTAATATTATACATATAATCAAATACTGTAGGTAAAACGTAGATAAGGAAAGGAGGCATTTTCATGGCAGCGGCTAAAAAAATACTGGTAATCGTGGAATCACCATCAAAGGCAAAGACCATCGGCAAGTTTTTAGGCGGGCATTATAAGGTGATTGCGTCAGTTGGCCATGTACGTGATTTGCCTAAGAGTAAATTAGGCATTGATATCGAAAATGACTTTGAACCTCAATACATATCCATCAGGGGTAAGGGGGATATCATAAAAGAATTGAAAAAGGAAGCCAAGAATGCATCAAAAATCTATCTGGCAACAGACCCGGATAGAGAAGGCGAGGCAATATCTTGGCATTTAGCATTTTTGCTGGGAATCGACGCGGATGCGCCATGCCGTATTATTTTTAATGAAATTACGGAAAAAGCGGTGAAAAATGCGGTGAAAAATCCAAGACCAATCGATTTGAGCCTCGTGGATGCGCAACAAGCCAGAAGGGTTTTGGATCGGCTGGTGGGCTATCAGATCAGTCCGCTTTTATGGAGAAAGATCAGGCGGGGGCTTTCCGCCGGGCGTGTGCAGTCGGCAGCGTTAAAAATCCTCTGTGACAGGGAAACAGCGATCAAAAATTTTAAGCCAGAGGAGTTTTGGACCATCACCGCCGAGTTTAAAAAAGAGAGGCTTTTCCAGGCTAAGCTGACGGAGTACGAGGGCAAAAAGCTGCTCATAGAAAACAAAGCGCAAAATGACAAAATCCTGGCGGAATTGAAACAAGGAAAATATCTCGTCCAGGATGTTGAAGAAAAGGAACGAAGCCGGAGGGCGGCAGCACCTTTTACGACCAGCAGCTTGCAGCAGGACGCTGCGAATAAACTGAAC
>CAJUEB010000115.1 GCA_910585135.1 uncultured Eubacteriales bacterium | reverse complement strand
CACAAAAAAACCCCCTCTTCAAGACTATATCGTAATCATTATAATCCTGGCAAGAGGGGCTTGTCTTTAAGAGAAAAAGCCGAAAATGCACTAGTTTTGTCGCAGGCATCCTAAACCGGAAAAATATCGATCACCTCCGCCGCGCATACAGCGGCCTCGATCAATGCATCACAATCAAGCTTTGCTTCCGATGCTAAAATCCGCTCCAGTTTCGGCTTTGTCACCGGATGCTTCGGCAAAAATACGGTACAGCAATCCTCATAAGGCTGGATCGAAGTTTCATACGTGCCGATTTCCTGCGCCTTATCCATGATATCTACCTTATCCATGGCAATCAACGGCCGCATGACCGGCATAGTCACGGACGCATCCGTCACCATCAGGGATTCCGCCGTCTGGCTCGCCACCTGCCCCAGGTTTTCCCCTGTGATGAGCATCCCGCAGCCTGTATTTTGGGCAATTTTCTGGGCGATCCGCATCATGAACCGCCGCACCAATATCGTGGTTTCCTCCTCCGGGCAATTTTCGACGATCTGTTCCTGAATCGGCAGCAGATTGACCACATGCATCTTAAACCTGCCACAATATGTGGCGACGATGCCCGCCAGCTCTTCTACCTTTTCCTGCGCCCGCTGGCTGGTATACGGATAGGAGTGAAAATGCACCGCCTCGATCATCATGCCCCGCTTTGCCATCATCCAGGTTGCCACAGGCGAATCAATCCCGCCCGAAAGAAGAGACAAGCCTTTTCCGTTCGTTCCCAGCGGAAGGCCGCCAAAGCCTGCAATTTTATCCTGGTAAATATACGATCTGTCGTGCCTTACGTCCACGAACAAAAGGCAATCAGGATGATGCACGTCTACTTTCAGCACTTTGCAGCCTTTCAATACCACTGCGCCGATCTGCCTGCCGATATCCGGCGATTTCACCGGGAAATTCTTATCGGCTCTTTTTGCTTCCACCTTAAAGGTGCGGACACCCCGTTCCTCGATCGTTTCCAGCATATACGCCACGGCCGCTTCGCCAATCGCTTCCATGGTGCTTTCGCATTCTACGGCAGGGCTGATCGAGGCAACACCGAAAACCTTGGAGATTTCCTTGATAATCGCCTGCTTATCCAAGCGCTTATCTGCCCTGACAAAAATAAGCCCTTCCTGCCGCTTGACGCTGATCCCGTCAAATTTCTTGAGCAGTTTGCGGATTCGCTCCACAAGCATCCGCTCAAAATACGGTTTATTCATTCCTTTCAGCGCCACTTCACCGCACCTGACGATAAAAATAGATTCTTTATTCATTTCTTCGTTCATTTCCCCACGCATATTTTTCTCCTGAAAATTGATTGCCTGACCGCCTCCCAGCGACCTATCGCCTTCGCTGCCCCACTTTATTTCGGCCATCTCATCTACCGGAAGCTGCCAAGCCTTCGAAATCGCTTCACAGCCGCAGTCACTTTATCGATCACCACGTCCATTTCCGATAGCGAGTTCAAACGACCGAAGCTAAAACGCAATGCGCCTTCGATCTCCCGCTCGGAAAGCCCCATCGCCTGTAGCACATGGCTTCCGCCTTTTTTATTTGAAGAGCAAGCCGAACCAGTCGATACGAATATGCCATCCTGCTCAAGCGTATGAAGCAGCACCTCGCCCCTCGTCCCCAGAAAAGAAATGTTCAGAATCGATCCACAGCAGCTTCCCGCCGCCTCGCCCGTTTCCTGCGGGCTGTTTACGATGACATCATCGAGATTCGCACAAATCCCTTCCATAAGATAGTTTCGCATAGACGAGATCCGCTCCATGTCCGATACCCGTTCCGCCGCCGACAGCTCTGCCGCCAGGCCAAACCCTACGACAGCCGGAACATTTTCCGTACCGGAACGCTTTCCCCCTTCCTGTCCGCCGCCTTCTAAAAGCGCAGGGATATTGAGCTTGTCCCTGATGTAAAGACCGCCGCTTCCCTTTGGCCCATGGATCTTATGCCCGCTTACGGAAATCATGTCTGCCTCCATGCAAAGGGGCAGCTTGCCGAAGCTCTGCACAGCGTCGCAATGAAAGACGCCAGGAGCATTTTTTTCTTTCATGATCGTCTTGACCCGATCCACCGGCATGATCGTCCCCGTCTCATTATTGACATGCATCAAGGTGACCAGAATGGTCTGGTCATCGATAGCAGCTTCTAACTGCCCGATATCCAGCCTGCATTTTTTATCGACGTCCACATAGATAACATCAAAGCCCTGCTCCGCAAGCGTCTTACAGCATTCCAGTACAGCGGGATGCTCTGCCTTCGAGGTCACGATACGGTTGCCCCGCCGCCGAAGTGCCCTGGCCGCTCCAAAGATCGCCATATTGTCCGCTTCCGTGCCGCCCGATGTAAAATACACCTTCCCGTTTGCAGCGCCCATCGCCTGCTGTAGCTGACGGCGAGCCTTTTTCATGGATTTTTCACTGTCTACGCCAAGCTGATACAGGGAGGACGGGTTGCCAAAGGTTTCCGTCATATGCTTTACCATGATGTCCGTCACCTGCGGATATTGCTTTGTCGTCGCACTGTTGTCCAGATAAATCATTTTTCACTCCAAACGATAGGGATTCACAGCGGCTATCGCCCGACTCCCAAATGCATGAAAACATTTGAAGCGGATTCTAGATTCCTGCTGGTTTCAATCCAGTACCAGGCGTTTCCACCGCGAATTCCACTGCAAGCGTCTCCGGGGATACACGCCGGATCTTAGACGCTTTCCAGCGATTCACGAAAGTCCCAAGGATACCGCTGCATCACCATCGTCATATTTCCAATCAGATAAAAGAGGCGGATACAGATCCGCCTCATCACATTTTTTGCCCATTGCCATCGCGCCTTGCCCGGCGCAACCGGTCGACTTCATTTTTGCACTTTCATCTTGCCCGGCATAACCGGCCGGCTTCATTTTCGTGCTTTCACGCCCTACTTGGCATAATCGACCGCTCTCGTTTCCCGTACGACATTGACCTTGATCTGACCCGGATACTCCAGCTCGGATTCGATCTTCTTGGAAATATCCCGCGCCAAAAGTGCGATAGCGTCATCGCCCACTTCGTCAGGCTTCGCGACGATCCTGATTTCACGTCCCGCCTGAATCGCAAAGGATCTTTCGACGCCTTCCGTCGTATTGGCGATTTCCTCAAGCTTTTGAAGCCTCTTGATATAAGACTCCAGGGTTTCCCGCCTTGCGCCCGGCCTTGCGGCTGAAAGCGCATCGGCTGCGGCAATCAATACCGCCTCCACGGACTTCGGCTCGTAATCCCCGTGATGCGCCGCCATTCCGTTAATGACCGCTGCGGATTCCTTATACTTTTTCAGCACTTCCATGCCGATATCCACGTGTGTGCCTTCCCGTTCATGGTCGAGCGCCTTACCGATATCGTGAAGCAGTCCTGCCCTGCGGGCAAGCGTCACGTCAAGCCCCAGCTCGCCTGCCATAAGACCCGCCAAATGCGCTACCTCCACGGAATGCTTTAATACGTTCTGTCCATAAGAAGTTCTGTATTTCAAACGACCAAGGAGCTTGATCAGTTCCGGGTGAAGATTGTGGATTCCCACCTCGAAGGTTGCCTGTTCTCCTTCCTCCTTGATGATCGCATTGACTTCGCGCTCCGCCTTTTCCACGGTTTCTTCAATACGCGCCGGATGAATCCTCCCATCCACGATAAGCTTTTCCAAGGATAATCTGGCAATTTCCCTTCGAACCGGATCAAACCCGGATAAAATAACGGCCTCAGGCGTATCATCGATGATCAGGTCGATACCCGTCAGTGTTTCGATCGCCCTGATGTTGCGTCCTTCCCTGCCGATGATGCGGCCCTTCATCTCATCGTTTGGAAGCGGCACTACGGAAACAGTGGATTCTGCCACATGATCGGCTGCACACCGCTGGATCGCTCCCGTGATGATCTCCTTCGCTTTTTTGTCCGCATCCTCCTTCGCCTTGCTTTCAATTTCCTTGTACAAAGCAGCCGCATCGCTTCTGGCTTCCTTTTCGACCTTTTGCAGAATGATTTCCCGCGCCTGGTCAATGGAATAGCCTGAAATCTTTTCCAGTTCCTCAAGCTGTCTTTGCACCAGCCGTTCCATCTCCTGCTGCTTATTTGTAATGCTTTTTTCTTTATTTGTAATGCTTTCTTCTTTTCGCTCGATATTATCGAGCTTCCTATCTATGGACTCTTCCTTCTGTATCAGTCTCCTTTCGGATTTCTGAATCTCGTTTCTTCTTTCCCTGATCTCCTTCTCAGCGTCGCTCCGGTGTCTGTGCGCCTCCTCCTTCGCTTCCAAAATCTTTTCTTTTTTCAAAGTCTCCGCGCGGTTTTCCGCGTCGAGTATCAAATTTTTGGCTTTCTGTTCCGCATTTCCTATGGTCTTTTCGCCAATAGACTTTCTAAGTATATATCCAACCAGCAGCCCGATCACAAGCGCAGCCAGTCCAACTACTATCGGTACGATAACTCCTGCCATATAGCCTCCTCCTTTTCTTCAGTTTTCAATTTGCAATTTTATGATTAACGTCAAGTTTCCTGTAAATAGAACAAAGCCGGCTTTTCCGTTTAACTGGGCGGCAGACTTTGGTGATTCTTCATAAATGTCACAAAATGATATTGCTTACGTATACAAAACATTACACATAAGGTAATAATATTTAATTAAAAGCACACAATAGCATTATAGACTTTTTTGGCTAGCTAGTCAAGGAAATGGAGGACGCAATCGTGAACAAATTTTCGCATCTGATCAAAAGCTGCAATCACTATATCCTGGCGTCCGCACTCGGATTATCGCTTCTGGGCATTTTCTGCCTCGTAAGCGTTACCCGAAATAAAGAGACCTTCCTTTCCAGGGAAGTTTTAATACAGTCTGTAGCCCTGATACTCGGTCTTTTGGCAGCTTATGCCATACTGATTCTGGGCTACAGATATTTTATGAACCTGGAAAAAATACTATATATATCGAGCATACTGCTTTTGCTCACCGTTTACATTCCCGGGCTGGGCGCGGCCTTTTATGGTTCGCGTTCCTGGATCGATCTGGGATTTGTTACCTTCCAGCCCTCGGAAATCGTAAAAATTACATTTGTCATCCTGATGGCGGCCTACTTGTCGCGGTCAGGCGCATCGCTTTCCACCGTGAAAGGGATTCTCATGGCAGCCCTTTATGGCCTGCCCTTTATTTTAATTGTATCGAAAGAAGATTTCGGCAGCGGCTGTGTCTTCTGTGCGATCTGGATTTTTATGGTGTTCTGCTCCGGGCTGGATTTGAAGGTGATCGGGCGGATAGCGCTCGTCTTTATCCTGCTGCTTCCGATGTTTTACTTTTTCCTGGCAGGCTACCAGAAGGAGCGGATCGACGCTTTCCTGCACCCCGATAACCTTGACCTTCCCGGCAACTACCAGGTATGGAATTCCAAGGTGGCCATCGGCTCGGGCGGTCTTTATGGAAAGGGCTATATGCAGGGAACGCAAAGCGCGCTCGGCTTTCTGCCCGTCCCCGAATCGGATTTTATCTTTGCCGCAGCGGTTGAAGAATTGGGGTTTATCGGCGGGATCGCCATTCTTTTTTTATTTGGGCTTTTTCTTTTTCATTCGCTCAAGGTCACAAAATATGCAAAGGATCTGCAAGGCACACTGATCGGCGCAGGCCTTGTCGGCATGTACTTTTTCCAGGCTTTTGAAAATATCGCCATGACCATGGGTCTGATGCCCGTCACCGGAATCACCCTGCCCTTCTTAAGCTACGGCGGATCATCCATGATTTCAGCAATTATGGGCGTAGGATTTTTACTCAGCGTAAGCTGCCGCCAGAAGATATGATGCGGCATCCGCTTCTTTCTGTGCAAAAAAAACACCATCGGCCTTTGGAACTTTATAAGACCAAAAATGCCTGATTCACATTTCCTGGCACAAAGCGACCGTTTCGACTTTAACGAATTAGTGCAGGCATCCTCCCTGGTGTCTGTTACTTCTGATCTGGCTGAAAAATATATCGAAGTGGCTTTCGGACGTACCAACGCGCCGATTTCAGATGAAGAGGCGACCGTAACTTACTATCTTGTCTGTAAAGCAGAGAATTAAAAAGAATTCATACCTTTATTTTCGGCTTTATAACCAAAAAAATGGCCATGCCCAAACTGTTAGGCGCAATTATGGAAAACAGCCTTCCGTTCAGAATAACGCTCTTTAGGGTCGTCCTGCTTATTTTTGTAAATTCAATTCAAATCTTTCAATAAAACCAATCCAGTTTCCTTTGGAGTCTCTAACACCTTGCATATAAACTCTTTGATTACGCGCTGTAACAGTAACAAATACTTCCTTCCCATTTTTCTTGATTCCTTCATATCCCATTTTTATTTTTTCAATAGATTGAATATTGTCATGGCAATCAAATAAACTTTTTCCAATTAGATTTTTATATCCGCGTTCTTCATAATAATGGTATTCTGCATTTCTATTCATATATCTTATCATATAATCATTATCAACAAATACAATCGGATAAGGATAGCTATTTAAAATTCCTTTTAACAATTCAACGTCTTCCATGTTTTCATCCTCCGCTTTATCATTCCACAGCATCTAAATCATTTGGGGCAATAACAGTTTCATTAGAAATTTTTAGCCTTTGCAATAAATTTCTTGTCACTTTTCTCAATCGAAATCTTTCGTATGGCATAACATAAATTTGTTATATTATGCCACAAAAAGATATGCGTTTCCACCTTATCCGGCATATGCGCATGAAATCGATGAAACGCTGTATTGATTTCCCTTCGGCATCAATGCGCTTGTTTCTCTTACATTTTCGATATCGCATCAATTCAAGAGAAATTCCAAAGGAATCCAAGGATTTTCATCATATTTTCATGCAAATGGTGCGCCGATTCTCTCAGCTTAATCATTTTTCTAAATATAAGAGAATTTCAGCGTCTTTTTTCTCTATATAACAATGTTTTTCAAAAATACAAGAGAAACGAGCGCAGATTCAAGCGCCATGCACCCGTTTGCGCCCGGTTTCCGCCCAAATCACCGACTCGTTTCTCTCAAAAACGCCATTTTTAAATTTTTCAGAGAATCCTCGCCTTTTATCCTCCTGCCCTCCCGCCATATCACCGCAGGAGAGTAATCATCCAACAGACTACCGGACTTTTTCCACTTCCCTGCTGTCCATTCCACGTTTCATTCCCTGTCCTATTCCACCACCCTGGCCGTAATTTCCAGGAAATTTTGTTCGATATATGTACCGCTCTTGCAGACGATCGGAATTCCCTTGTTCGTTGAAATATGTATATTCTCGTCATACTGGATAATTCCGGCGA
>CAJUEB010000114.1:6578-7444 GCA_910585135.1 uncultured Eubacteriales bacterium | reverse complement strand
GACGGAATCACTGTAAAAAACCAGTTGATACCGAATCTCATGATGGCCGCCCATCGCCGTCGTATCTGCGATCACTTCCATCGGTTCATCCCAGCAAAGCACCGGAATTTCGAAAACGGAATTCCGTCCTTTCTCACTTTCATTCAAATACGTTTTTCCATCCACGATCATATAATCATAATTTGCGCTGCTCCACTGGATTTGTGCATAAGGAGTGCGATCTACAACGCGCAGGATCGTCGGGGAAGTAACAGCCGCTTTACCGCTTCCTCCGCTCATATCCACGGATACGGCATATTCGCCATCACTGGCCGTAAAGGCACACAGCGTAAGCAATCCCAACAGGATTACACACGCCGCAAGGAACATCATCAAACCCTTTTGCACTGCCGATTTCCTCGCAATACTCAGCCTCTGTAAACTCCATTTTTCCCGCAACAAAATGTTTCTGCCCGGAAAAATATTTTCCTGCAACAAAGATTCTTCCTTCGGCAAAATTCTCTTCAACACGCAACCCATCCTCACAATTCCCATCTTCACTTCATCCTTTTTGATCCAACACACAACCCACCTTCTCTTCGCCCTTGCCCGCTCCAACACACGATCCATCCTCATACGACCTCCCGCTCTTCGCCCACGCTCCGTTGTCCACTCTAGCTTCAATTAAATTTCCCAAAACGGAATATTCCCCCTGCAAGGATTAACCTCATCTCTGCCAAAATCGTCAAAGATTCTGCTTCCGATACACGAACCACATCCCCGCCGCAGTAAACAGCGTCAAATAAACGAGCAGCACCATAACCCCGGCAGGATTCCAAGCCTCCCCATATGCGATATGGCGAATCATATCGCTCGTTTCCGACAAC
>CAJUEB010000114.1:0-6568 GCA_910585135.1 uncultured Eubacteriales bacterium | reverse complement strand
TCGCCTCACGAACCCCAGACGGCATATTTTCCGTCGAAAAAAACGTATTGCACAAAAAAGCCATCGGCATGATGAAATAACTGGAAAACCTGGGAACATCGGCATGATTTTTCGCCAGAAAAGAGACGACCACGCCCAGCGCGGAGAATACTGCCCCATTGAGAAATAAAATCAAAAAAGAAAAACCGTTAAACACCAGTCCCGTATGAAGCGGCCAGACCAGCACCAGAATGACGCCGCCCGCATAAAGCCCCCGCAGAGAGCCGACTACGATTTGTCCCGTCACGAACTGCCACAAAGGCGTCGGCGAAATCATCACCTGGTCGAAGGCTTTCTCGTATAGCCTCTGGACATTCAAGTTCTGCGCGATAGCGTTAAAGCTGCCGTTCATCGTCGTAAGCGCCACAACGCCCGGAATCAGATAATGCAAGTACGGCTTCCCATGCGACACGGTTTGAATGCCCAGTCCAAAAACGAGAAGATACATGATCGGCGCAATCATGGCAGACAGTGTGATTTTATAAAAATCCCTGCGAAATTCCACCCATTTTTCCCATAAAATCGTAATGATTCCCATACTGTCACCTGCCTCGCGATCTTCCCGCCTGCCGCTGTCCATTCCGCTGGCTGCTGTCCATTCCGCCTTCCTCTCCATTTCGCCTTCCCGTCCGCTCCACAAACACATCCTCCAGCGTAGTCGCCCGCAGCTTAAAATTGCGCTCCGTCCGCCCTGCAAAGTCCAGCGCTTCATCCTTTGCATGAAAATAGTGCGTTGCCACCTCGTCCGCAGCGATCTCATCCACGGCATAACGCCCCAGCTTTTGAATAAATCCAGCCGGGGAATCGATTTCTTCTATTTTTCCACGCTCCATCATCGCCACCCGCTCGCACAAAGACTCGGCTTCCTCCATATAATGCGTCGTCAGCAGGATCGTTAAATTCTGTTCGTTGAGCCTTCGCAAAAGCGCCCACATCTGCCTGCGCGAGAGGGCGTCCATGCCAGCCGTCGGTTCATCCAGAAGCAGGATCTCAGGCTCGGTCAAAAGCGCGCGACATACCATCAGCTTTCGTTTCATTCCCCCGGACAGCTTGCGGACAGTTTTTTTCCGATCATCCGCCAGCCCGCAAAACGCCAACAATTCCTCGCTCTTTCTGCGGATTTCTTTTTTCGGCATATAGTAAAGCCGCCCCTGGTATTCCATGATTTCGTTCATGTTCATGTCCTGCCGCATAGAATACTCCTGCGTAATCACGCTGATTTTTCGTTTCAAGTCTGCCCTTTGACGCGTAAGCTCCTCTCCATCGATATACACCGCGCCCCGCGTCGGAAGCAAAAGCGTGGACAACATCCCAATGGTCGTCGTTTTGCCCGCCCCGTTCGACCCAAGCAATCCAAAAAATTCACCTGTATTGATCGTCAGGCTCACATCATCCACGGCCGTAAACGAGCCAAATTTTTTTGTCAGGTTCTTTAGCGCGATCATCTGTGTGCCGCTTCCTTTGCGATAATCAACGCATAATAGCCTGCCGTGTCAGGGATTTCATCTACATGATGATACACCCGCTCCTCTTTCGTTCCGCAGTTTTCAACCATGACCGCATCGCGCCCGCTGTCCTTGATTAATTCCTTCACCTGCTTCATTTTGCTTGCAGATTTCATCAAGACACATGTCCCCGTATCCGGCAAAGCGCCATCTAGCTTGTGTGCAGCCGGGACAATATGCACTTGCTCATTCCAAATCGCCAGCGGCATCCCGGATGCCGCTGCTGCCGCACAAAAAGACGGAATGCCGCTGACCATCTGCGTCCGAAAACCGTCTGCCTCCACGATCTGTTGTAAATATGTAAAAGTCGAGTACACGGCGGGATCGCCCAGCGTCAGGTACACGACATTTTTTCCTTTCTTTAAATACGATTCTATGATATTTGCGCCTTCCCGGTGATGCCTTGCCTGCTCCCCCTTGTCATATGTCATCGGCATATGTACGGGAATCAGCTCCTTACCTGCAAGCTCTGGCACTGCACCCACCGCAATCTTGTAGGCGAAGGTTTCCTGCGGCACTGCGCCCGGCAGTGCGATCAGATCGTTTTCCCGGATGATCCTGACAGCTTTTAACGTCATAAGCTCTGGATCGCCAGGACCTACACCGATCCCATATAAAATTCCATTCATATCTTCCACCTCTTTCCATCTATATTCACGCACATCTTATGAATCGATCGATTTTCTATCTCCATACACATTCCCTGCTCCTTACCAGTTCCTGGCTTCAAACACATTTTGACAGATGTCCATCTCCCGGCTTCAAGCGCATTTTAGGCACGCCCATTCCTGGCCTCAAGCACAGCTTTGCGCTTACGCACGCAAAGCCCTTGCCATTACGCATCGCAGCTCTGCATCAGTCTGCCTGCCGCTCTCACGATATTACGATCGCCTGCCCACTGCCCCGTCTTTTTTTGTTTCCAGCTCCAAAAGCGCCTCCCTCATCGATTCCACCGTCGCTGCACCAGCTACCACCGGCTCTTTCTGAAAACATTGCCGATAAGCCTCCGCACAAACCGACCCGATACAAATTCCTTGTGAGCCTTCCCGCATCTGATAGCCAGCCCGATGCAAAGCCTGCACGCCGCCTGCACTGCCGAACAGCACGTAATCCGGCGCATTGTCCGGCGCAACGTTTAACACATTCCGCTCGCGACCCGGCGCATTGTCCCTCCCGAAATCAGGTATATCTTCCCGCCCGAAATCAGGCACATGAGCCGGCTCGAAATTCGGCGTAAAACAAGTATCATAGATATCAAACCGATAGCATTCTGCCTGCTCCTTTTGCAACCTTTCCATGAGCAACTCCGACCCCTGCTTCGAACAGAACAGATAAACTGGCTCTGCTTTCCCGACGTTTTGCAGCAATTCCTCTGCCAAAGCTTCCGAAGTATACACAGCGGGACACAGATCCGCTGTAAAGCCGCAATGGTCCAGTTCCGCTCTGGTCGCTTCACCGATGACCGCAAACCTGCATGATGCAAAACGCCTGTAATCGATTTTTTCTTTTCGCCGCTGCCGGAAAAAATAGCGGACGCCCTGCACGCTCGTAAAGACGAGCCATTTATCCCGCAGATCGGTTATCTGCGCCCACGGCACGGCGCAGGACAATGCCTCGCACCGTCCTCGCATCAAGGACACAACATCAGCACCGAGCGGCAACAATTTTTGCCGTATCTTATCCTGAAAATCATCCGTTCCCGTCAAACCCACCGTCACGCCTGAAAGCGGCAGCTTTTCCGCACGGTAAAAATCCAGTGCCACCACGTCGCCGACGATGATGACCGCAGGCGTAACCGCATTTCCCTGTGCTGCCTTTTCCACGATATTTCCCAGATTGCCCGTGATCTTGCAAGGATGTGCCGCATTCCCGCCCGATAAAATTGCCGCCGGCGTATCCATGCTGCGCCCGTTTTCCGTTAACACAGAAACGATCATTGACAAGCTTTCAAGACCCATGAGAAAGATCAGTGTTCCTTCCAGCATCGCAAACTGCTCCATGTCGCAGCGCAGCACATCGTCCCTCGTATGCGCAGTCATGATATGAATGCTTCTGCTCACGCCCCGGTACGTAACTGGAATGCCCGCTTCGGCTGGAATTGCCAGCGCGGAACTGATGCCAGGGATCACCCGCCATGGGATCTGGCGCTGGTTTAAATACTGTATTTCCTCCCCGCCCCGGCCGAATACGAAAGGATCGCCGCCTTTCAGCCGAACGACAGTCTTACCCGCTTCAGCAAGACGCACCAAAAGCTTTTGAATCTGCCCCTGCGCCGCAGAGCTTCTATGACTTCTCTTACCGACATAGATCTTTTCAGCGGCAGGAGAAACCTCCTCCAACAATGCCGGATCGATCAAGTCATCATACACCACCGCATCGCAATACTGCAATAAAGCAAGACCTTCCACGGTAATCCAGCCTTTCATGCCGCACCCCGCGCCCACCAGAAACACACGGCCCGGCACGGGATGCTCCGCTGCGGTCTCCACTTTCCCTGCTGCTCCAGCCTCTATCCCGGCCGCCTCTCCCGCTTCCATGCTAACCGCTGCTTCTGCCTCCGCCCTAATCCCCATACAATCAGAAAAAAGCTGTTTCAGATACTGGCGGCGCAACACCTCTTCCCCTGCCTGCGCTTTGACGGCGATGCGCCGCTCCTTGAGCCATCGCAGAGATTGCTCCATATGAACAGGAAGCAGCCGTTCGATCTCTTCCTTCAGCCAAATAGCCGCGGAAGGACTCGCCCCCGAAGTAGAGATTCCGATCGATAAATCACCTCGCTGCACCAGCGCCGGAAACAAAAACGTGCAGCATTCCGGCTGATCTACGACATTAACAGGAATATCCAGCTCCCGGCAAAGCAGTGCAATCCGCTCGTTCAGCGCCTTATCATCGCTGGCTGCAATTACAAACGCCGGCAGCTTTGCAAGATCGTCCTCCTGAAAATCCCGCTCGATCAGCACCACGTTGATTTTTCGAAATTCCGGCAGGATATGCGGCGCGATGACCACAAGCTCCGGACCGTAAGGCAGCAGCTTTTCTGCCTTCCGAAACGCTACCCTTCCGCCACCGATGATGAAACCGCGCATTCCTTCGATTTCCTGAAAAAACGGAAAAAATGACATTTGCTTTTACTCCTTAATAAGTATTCATCAGCTTTTGAAAACTCGGATTGAGCCGTTTGCACGCCATTACCGCTAGGACGCAGAGTATCGCGTCCGGCACGATCGTCAAAAGGCAGCAATTTACCAGGACGACCTTCCACACCACTGGCATACTGATCACGTAATTGCTGATGAAATAAAAGTAAAGAATTCCTACGCCGTAATAAGCCAAAAGCCCGGAAAAAGAGGATACCATCATCCAAAATAAGGACGGCTTTTCTTTTCGTTCCATCACGAGCCCAATCAGATATGCTGCCAACGCAAACCCCAATAAAAATCCGAATGTCGGACGGATCAAATACGCCGGGCCGCCGCCCGAAGCAAAGACCGGCACGCCGATCAGCCCGATAATCAGGTAAACACAGACGCTCACCGCCGCTTTTTTCCTGCCGAGAAGCAAGCCTGCCGCCAGCACGGCAAACCATTGCATCGTAAAATGCATCGCATAAGGTTCGACTGGTATCGTGATGCGGATAAAAGCACCGACGGCGATAAGCGCCGCGAAAAATCCACAGACCGTTAAGGTAAGCGCTTGCGGCCTTGTCCGCGCCATCATCAATTTTTCATCATTTATTTTTGCCATAATGCGACCTCTTCTCCTTTATCAATCATGCAGGTCCTTCTCCTCTTGCATTTTGCCACCGCTTCATGACTGCCGCCTGCATTGTCTTGCCATCTTGTACACACTTTTGCATCGTTTCACCATCATGCACGCCTTCCCTCGATCAATTCCTCTCACCCTTACCTGTTTTCCGCTTGCTTTCGCCACTGTGCACGGATCTCTTCCGCTGCCCGCTCTGCAACGGCAATCGGATCTACGCCCTGCGCCTGCGCAAAAACAACGTTGTCTCCGGCTTCATCACCATACATCGTTTTCAGGCAGAGAATATTTTCCTTTTTTTCTCCCACCGCACCTACAGGCAAATGACAGCCGCCACCCATCAGAGAGAGGAAATGCCGCTCGGCGATAACTTCACACACAGTTTTTTCATCCGCAAATCGCTCCACAAGACCGATCACATCATCCCGCTCTTTTTCCGCTTCAATCGCAAGCACGCCTTGTGCCGGGGCGGAAACCATCTCACCATAATCCAAATACTGCGTGATTTCTGCACCTAGGCCAAGCCGTTTCAATCCCGCCGCTGCAAGCACAAGCCCATCCAGCTCCTGCTCCTTCATTTTGCGGATACGAGTCTCCACGTTCCCGCGGATATCTACCACCTGTAAGTCCGGGCGGATACACAACAATTGATGTTTTCGCCGCAGGCTTCCCGTCGCGATCCGCGCCTTGCCTGGCAAATCGGCTAAAGAGCGTTTTTCCCGCAATACCAGCACATCCCGCGGGTCTTCCCTTTTCCAAGGCTTTGTTAAAACCAGCCCAGAAGGCAATTCAGAAGGCATATCCTTCATGCTGTGTACCGCCAAATCCACAGAACCATCCAGCAGTTTTTCTTCGATTTCCTTAATGAAAATTCCCTTTTCTCCAATATCCCGCATCGGCATATCGGAGAACCGATCTCCGCTGGTCTTTATTACGACCAGTTCAAACAGATGCATCGTGTAATATTCCGCTAATTTTTTCCGCACGAACCCTGCCTGCGCCAGCGCAAGTTTCGAACCCCTCGTTCCAATCCTATATAACATATTTTCCTCGTTTTCATCAGTACTGGCAAAAACAACACTTTCATCGGTATCGGCAGAAACAACGGGAAACAACGCATAAAAAAACGTGTTCCCGCAAGAACACGCACAAGAAAAGCTCTCTTTAGCAAACGCAAAATGAGAAGGTTCAAAAAACGTGTTTCCGGTTTCGGCAGTCACACAACCATCTCCCGTGTATCTGCCTTACCTTTCGCATGCAAA
>CAJUEB010000113.1 GCA_910585135.1 uncultured Eubacteriales bacterium | reverse complement strand
GAAACCATGGAGCTGGACCAGCAGGTCACAGTTCCGGCCGGGATCTCGGGGGAAGGCACGAACCTGGCGGTCAAGGAAGGGGAAACTTTCACGGTGGAGCAGCTTCTCTATGGCCTGATGCTGTATTCCGCCAATGATATGGCAGAAGTCTTGGCGATCGCTTCGGGCGGCTCGATTCAAAATTTCTGCGACATGATGAATGAACGGGCTAGGCAGTGCGGTGCGGAAGAGACGAATTTTACCAATCCAAATGGCATGAATAGCCCAGGGCAGGAGAATCATAAGACGACGGCCTATGATCTGGCTGTTATCGCCAGGGAAGCCATGAAAAATAAGGATTTTCGTAAGATCGTATCCACGGTAGAGTATACGATCCCTGCGACGAATCTGTCCGAGGCACGGGCGTTTCGCAATGGGAACAGGTGCATTTCCGATGGGGAAGGTACGCTTCCGATGTCGGAGTACGTTGTCGCGACAGGCAATTTCAGATATGAAGGCGCGATCGGTGTGAAGACGGGCTATACCAGTACGGCGGGCAACTGCTTCTGCGGCTTTGCACAGCGGGACGGAACGGAGCTGATTGCCGTTACGCTGAATGCGACCTCGCTTGAGACGCGGTTTACCGATGTTATGAACCTTTGGGATTACGGCTTTGGTAAATATTATACATATACAGTAGCGAAGTCCAGGGAAGCTTTCAACGAGATCCCTGTGAAACGAGGTGAAAAGGGCGAAGTACAAACGACGGTCAAGGAAGACTTCGATATCACGCTCAACAAGGAGTACAACAGCGACAGCATCACCACACAGGTTAAGGTGAAGGAAGGTGCGCTGCAAGCCCCGATCAAGAAAGGCGATGTCGTTGGCACGCTGGTGGCATACAAAGAAGGCGATCCGGTAGCGAAAACGGAGCTTTATGCGATGGAAGGCGTGAAGGAAGGCGGACTTTGGTCCCGCATCGGAATCCCGGATGAGGATGTCACTTTGTTTTTAGTGGGAGTTGCAAGCATCGTGGTGCTTTTGATCCTTATCAGGCGGGTGTACCTGGGAACGAGGAGACGGCGCAGGCTGAGAAAACGCGCGAAACGGGGCAGGACCGTCAGACGCAGGGAACGGGAAAAGGAACGGCGTCCCTTCGATTTCGAAGATTAGCGTTAATGCGGCGCAGCAGCCCTGATGAATAAATGGGGTGGGATGCACCTTTGCGCAGCAAATGAAAAAGATGTTTGATATTCAGGAAAATTTAAAAAAGCTCCCGGATAAACCGGGCGTCTATATACACAAGGACAGGCTTGGCAATATCATCTACGTTGGCAAGGCTGTCTCACTTAAAAACAGGGTTCGCCAGTATTTTCAATCGAAACGGAATATGCCCTCCAAGGTCAGGAGCATGGTAGAGCATATCGCTGAGTTCGAGTACATCACGACAGGCAGTGAAATGGAAGCCCTGATTTTAGAATGCAATTTAATCAAAAAACACAGGCCGAAATACAACGTATTGCTGCGGGATGATAAGACCTATCCTTATATCAAAATTACCAACGAAGAGTACCCGCGCATCATCAAGACGAGGATCGTCAGAAAGGACGGCGGCAAGTATTTCGGCCCTTACAGCGATGTTGGCGCAGTCAATAAGATCGTCGACCTCCTCAATGCGAGCTTTGCTTTAAAACGCTGTCCGGCGACGGCTTTTCCGCCGGGATTTCGTCCGTGCCTCAATTATCATATCAACCAGTGCAGAGGCATCTGTACCGGCGCTGTGTCCGCATCACAATATGCAGAAAGCCTAGAGGGCGCGAAGGAATTTCTGAACGGAAAGAATAAAAAAATTATTGCCAGGCTCACGCAGCGTATGGAAGAAGCTTCCGAAAAGCTGGAATTTGAAGAGGCTGTTATTTTCCGGGATTATATCGAGGCGGCAAAGGCGCTGTCTGCAACGCAGCGGGTGGTGATGCACCAGAGCGCAGACGTGGACATCGTCATTCCTGCCAGAGGGCATGAGGAGGTTCATGTCGTGATTTTTTTCGTCCGGGAAGGAAAACTGGTGGGACGGGAAAGCTATGAGATGGAAGCTTCCTTTGAAGATGATAATAAAGAGCTGCTCTCGGCCTTTATCAACCAGCACTATAGCAGGATTCCGAATATTCCCGGAGAACTGCTTCTGACGGAGCTTCCAGGGGACAAGGATGTGTTGGAAGCGTACTTAACTGAGCTGGCAGGCCGTAGCGTGAAGCTGCTCTGCCCGAAAAAGGGCGAGAAAAAGGCGCTTGTGGATATGGCCTTCCGCGATGTGGTGGAAATGGTCAAGACCATCGATGAAAAGGCGGCCATTGCCAAGGAGCGGGATCAGACCCTGGGAAGGGAGATCTTTGCGATTTTGCAGGAAATGGGCAAAGCGCAGGGAACGTATGATGGACGGGATTACAGGACGGAGGCTTATGATATTTCCAATACCAACGGCGTGGATACGGTCGGCGCGATGGTGGTTTTTAACGGGCTGCGGCCGGATAAAAAGGGTTACCGGAAATTTAAAGTGAGGACAATCTGCGGGCAGGACGATTACGGTGCGATGCGGGAGGTGTTGTCCCGGCGTTTTAACAGGGTGTTTCAAGGCGATGAATCCTTTGCGGTCCTGCCGGATATTATCTTTATGGATGGTGGAAAGGGTCACGTGGCGGCAGCGCTTGCGGTCACGGATGCAGCCGGATTTGATATCCCGGTCGTAGGGATGGTCAAGGACGACAGGCACAGGACCAGGGCGCTCGTGTACCGCAGAGGCGGCTTATCAGCAAATCGAGAAGGCACAGCGGCAGATCCCGCAGGTTCATCCAGCGGTGAAAATGATTTTGCGGAAATCCCGCTCAAGGGAAAATCCCTGTTATTCAAATACATCGGGCGCATCCAGGAAGAAGTGCATCGGTTTGCGATCGAATATCACAGAAAACTGCGCAGCAAGCACATGGCGGTTTCCCTTCTCGATGAAATCCCGGGCATCGGCGAGGTGAGAAAAAATGCCCTGCTGAAACATTTTAAAAGCCTGGATGACATCAAGAAAGCGAGCCTTACGGAGCTTGAACAGGCGCCGGAGATGAACCGCCGCGCAGCGCGCAGCGTATGGGAGTATTTTCATGCGGAATAGAATATTTTGTTGCGAAACGGGCAGCATAATGTTATAGTAACATTAGGGAATCAATGATTGGATACGGAGGAATGAAATGGCAGAACAAAAGGAACGATATGGATACGAGGAAGAAGATATCCTGACGCTTGAATTTGACGACGGCGAAGAGGAAGAATGTGGAATCTTAGGCGTATTCGATGCATTGGGCAAGGAATACATAGCCTTAAACCCTCTCGGTACAGAAGACGTATATATTTACGGCTACAAGGAATACGAAGAGGATTTCGAGATGATCGATATTACGGATGAAGAGGAATTTAAGAAGGTTGTGGCTGAGTTTGAAAAACTGGCGGTAGAGGAAGCATAGCTGCCGGATGAAATGAGTTTTGTATCAAAGCCTTGGAATTTTGATGTTCCGGGGTTTTTTACTTTTTGCCGTAAATGTATGGTATTTTGCGGCAAAATAATATAAAATTAAACTATCTGTGTTTTAATATGGAGGAATACATGAAAAATTACGATATCATTATAGTGGGCGCTGGGGCAAGCGGCGTGTTCATGTCTTATGAAATGGCGAAGCTCAATGTAGATGCCAGTATCCTGATGATCGATAAAGGCGCGCCTTTACATAAGCGGCAATGCCCGATCAAGCTGGGTGCAAAAAACTGCGTCAAGTGTTCGCCGTGCCATATCATGAACGGCTATGGCGGTGCGGGGACGCTGTCGGACGGAAAGTATAATATCACCACGCAGTTCGGCGGGGATCTGCATACCTATGTAGGCGTTAGTGAAGCACTCGATTTGATGGAATATGTGGACGAGGTGCTTTGCAGCATGGGCGGCGCGGATGCGAAGCTCTATTCGACCGCCAGCTCTGAGCTGAAGACCATCGCCCTGCGAAACGACCTTCATCTTCTGGAAGCGAAGGTAAGGCACCTTGGGACTGACCGGAACGTTAAAATACTGGAGCGGATCTTCGATTCCAGTGAGAAAAAAGTGGAGATGCAGTTTTTCACGACGATCACAGATGTTGAAATCCAAAGCGACGGGAGTTTTTTGCTTACGGACGAGGATGGCGAAACGTATCACTGCCACGACCTGGTGCTGGCGACGGGACGCTCCGGCTCGAAGTGGAGTGCGCAGATCTGCGAGAAACTGGGCATCCAGCAGAAGAAAAACCGGGTGGACATCGGAGTGCGGGTAGAGCTGCCAGCCGAGGTTTTTAAGCACATTACCGACGATGTTTATGAAAGCAAGATCGTATATAAGACGGATCAGTACAACGATATGGTGAGGACCTTTTGCATGAACCCTTATGGCGAGGTGGTAGCGGAGAATACCAATGGTATCGTCACGGTAAACGGGCATAGCTACGCAGATCCGGCGCTGCGGACGGAAAACACGAATTTTGCGCTGCTCGTTTCCAATCACTTTACAGAACCGTTTAAGGACAGCAACGAATACGGTGAATCCATTGCCAAGCTTTCGAATATGCTGGGCGGCGGCGTGCTTTTGCAGCGGTTTGGCGATTTGGTAAAGGGCAGGAGAAGCAGCGCCAGACGCATGGAAAAATGCTTCACGCGCCCGACGCTCCAGGCAACGCCGGGGGATCTGAGCCTCGTCATTCCAAAGCGGCAGATGGATAACATCATAGAAATGATATACGCCCTTGATAAGATCGCACCGGGAACAGCGAATGAAGATACGCTGCTTTACGGTGTGGAAGTCAAGTTTTATAATTCAAAAATAGAAGTAGATGGGAATTTGCAGACGAAGGTAAAAGGACTATATGCGCTGGGAGACGGTTCGGGCGTGACCCACTCGCTTTCACAGGCATCGGCAAGCGGCGTGTATGTTGCGAGGATATTAGCGGAACAATATGGTAGAAAGGAATGATGGATATGTCAGAATTAACAAACAAAGCATTAGAAAATCACAAGAACGGTTATAACTGCGCACAGGCTGTCGCATGTGTTTTTTGCGATAAACTGGGCAAGGATGAAAAAGAAGTGTTTAAGATCATGGAGGCATTCGGCCTTGGCATGGGTACGATGGCGACCTGCGGTGCGGTCTCTGCGATGGCTGCGGTTACCGGCATGGTAGAATCCGACGGAGCGCTGGATGCGCCGAAGACGAAAGCGAAAAGCTATAAAGCGATGAAGGAGCTGACCGCAAAATTCGTTGAAAAGAATCAGTCCTCTATTTGCAGGGAGATCAAAGGCGTGGATACAGGAACGGTTCTGCGAAGTTGCGGCGGCTGTATTCAGGATGCGGTTGAACTTTTGGAAGAATATTTGGAAGAAAAATAAAGAAGGAAAATAAAACGGAGGAAGTATGGACATGGATGATTCGCCATGTCCATACGCCTATTAAACGAATCTAAGTAGGAGGGATAATATTTGAACAGTAAAAAATATAAGGATGTTTTATACCGCATGCGATATATCAATGATCTCAGGGACATGGTACAGTCCAGCGCTGAAATATATGGTGAAGATCCGGCATTTCTTGTCAAGGATGTTCCGCGCGGTGACTACAGGCCGATTTCCTACGTTCAATTCAAAGAGGATATCGATGCACTAGGAACGAAGCTTATGGAACTAGGGCTGAAGGACAAGAAGGTTGCCCTGATCGGTGAGAACAGTTATAAGTGGGTGGTATCCTATTTGGCGATGGTCAATGGGACTGGGATCATCGTGCCGCTGGATAAAGAGCTGACCGGACTTGAAATCCATAATCTCCTGGATCGGGCAAAGGTGGATGCGATTATTTTTTCGGGCAAGCTGGCAGGCAAGGTTTCGGAAGTGATTGCGGATATCGATGGCATTGACATCAGGATCAATATGGATGCGGCGGAGGATTCGCAGGAAACGCTGTCCTGGAACAAACTGCTGCAAGAGGGCAGGGCGTCTTTGGAAGCGGGAAACCACACGTTTATAGATGCTATTATCGACAGGGAAGCGATGTGTACGCTGCTCTTTACATCGGGAACGACAGGGTTATCCAAGGGCGTTATGCTCTCCCATAAAAATATCTCAGCTAACGTATATAATATGTCAAAATACGTTAAGATAAGAAGACCGGGCGGCGGGCTTTCGGTATTGCCGATGCATCACACGTATGAGCTGACCTGTCATGTGTTTACGGCGATCTATCAGGGCGTATTCGTCGCGATCTGCGAAGGCCTGCGTTATATCCAGCCGAATTTGAAGGAAAGCCGGGCTACGGTGATGCTGGGCGTTCCGATCGTATTCGAAACCATGCACAAGAAAGTATGGAAACAGGCGGAAGCTTCAGGCGCAGCCAAGAAAATGAAGCGGATGATGAACCTGGCGAGAAAAACCAAGCTATACAATAACCAGGAGGCGATGCGGAAAATATTTTCCAAGATCCATAGCAGCCTGGGAAACAATATCTCTTTGTTTATCGCAGGAGGCGCAGCGATCAATCCCGATGTGATCAGGGATTATGAGGCGTTGGGCATTCCGATGATACAAGGGTACGGCATGACGGAAAACGCACCGATCATCGCCGTCAACCGGGATTATTACAGCAAGGCGGATTCCGTGGGCAAACCGATGCCGGGAACGGAGGTCAGGATCGTTGACCAGGACGAGAACGGCGTGGGCGAGATCATATGCAGAGGCCCGTCGGTGATGATCGGGTATTATGATAACCCGGAGGCGACGGCAGAGGTGTTAAAGGACGGCTGGCTGTATACAGGCGATTACGGCCGCATGGATGAAGATGGCTTCCTCTATATCTGCGGCAGGAAAAAGACCGTGATCGTGACTAAGAACGGGAAAAACATCTTTCCGGAGGAAATCGAATTGCTGCTGGCTGAACAGCCATACATCGAAGAGGTGCTTGTGTACGGAACGATCGACAAGCGGGATGGCGACGTTGTCGTGAAGGCTGAAGTATATCCGAATTACGACGTGATCAAAAATGAACTGGGCGAGCTGACGGAGGAGGGCATTCTCGATGTGATCAAAAATTCGATCGAGGAAGTCAATGATAAAATGTCCGTCTATAAGCGCGTGAAGCGGTTTAAGATACGGGAGACGGAATTTGAAAAGACAACGACCCGCAAGATCAAGCGAATGGGCGGCGCTATTCGGGAGGAAGAGGAAGATTGAGCCGTAAGAAGGAGAGTAATGTGATATGGTAAATGAAAACATGAACGAACAGATGAAATGGGCCGAGGGTCTTGTGGAGAAAATAAACGCAGACCCAAGACCATTTGTAAAATATAAGGAAAGCAGGCCGATTGCAAACCTCAAGCATATGCTCGAAACCAGCGTGGAGCTTTACGGGGATCATGTGGCGTTCATGCAAAAGGACGGTAAGGATGCGCCGTACAGGAACATAACCTATAAAGAAATGT
>CAJUEB010000112.1 GCA_910585135.1 uncultured Eubacteriales bacterium | reverse complement strand
AAACCCATACCCTCGGCCAGCCTACGCGCAATGTGGTCAGCGGGTTTGCGCATATTCCCGGTGCTACCATGGAAGAAAAATTCCTTTATATGCAGAAGCACGAGGATTGGTTTCGCAAGCTTTTATGCTTTGAACCGAGAGGAAACGACATCATGTCGGCCACGATCATTACAGAACCTTGCACACCGGGAACTGATGTAGGCGTGCTCTATTTCGAAACAAGCGGCTGGCTTCCGATGTGCGGACATGATACCATGGGTGTTACGGTTGCCCTGATCGAAGCGGGACTTGTTAAGGTTACAGAACCAACTACGCTCATCAATCTCGACACGCCTGCCGGTGTGGTTTGCGTAGAAGCGCTGGTAGAAAATGGATCGGTCAAAGAGGTATCGTTCATCAATGCACCTGCGCTCGTGCTAAAGGAAAACCTCACGGTAGAGACAAAGGAATTCGGAACGCTGACCATGGATGTCTCCTGGGGCGGCAATCTTTATGCCCTGATCCCTGCCGAATCGGTGGGGATTCCAATCAAAGAAGAAAACTACAGCAAAATTATGGCGGCGGCGCAATCCATCGCAAAGGACATCAACGAACAAGTTGATTTTCATCACCCTGAATTATCCTTTGTGTCAGAGGTCACGCACGTGGAATTCTATGGACCGCCCAAGAGCCCTGAAGCAGATGTCCAAAACTGCGTCGTAGCGCTGCCAAAGACCATCGACCGTTCGCCATGCGGTACGGGAACTTCTGCCAAAGCAGCCGTATTATACAACAAGGGAAAATTAAAAATCGGCGAAAGCTTTGTCCACGAAAGCATCATCGGCTCGCTGTTTAAATGCGAAATCGTTGAAGAGCTGACCGTCGGCGGCTTACCTGCTGTTCGTCCGAAGGTGACGGGCAATGCCTGTATCATGGGATATGCCACTTGGATTCTCGATCCGAAGGATCCGTTCCCAGAAGGCTTCCTTCTGGCATAACGGCTATCACCGATTATAATTTGGGATAGAAACATGCCTGATAAAATCAATCCAACGACATATTTCGATATTACACCGAAATATGATAAAAACAATACGTTATATACACGCGACACCATTGCAAAAAAGTTGTTTGAATTTTTATGCAGGGAACAGGAATTGACCTCGGAAGAAATATCGCTTTGCACAGGCAGTGGAACAGTGCTGTCCGCATTTCCCGCAAATAGCGCGGAATCATCCATACACAGCGGAGTTTCTTCCGATTTTATTCGCAGGCAAAAAAACGCAAGCCATGCCCAGGAAAAACCAGATTTTATTATCGCCGCTTCTTCACATAGCAGCCAAATGGATGAGATCAGCCACCTTTGCAAAGCGTTTACTGAGCTTTTGTCTCTCTTCGTTCACAACGAAGTGATTCATGACTGGATTTTTGACGGACTGGATGCGCTCCAAACCTCGATCTGCATTTATGACAAGAACGCAAACCTTATTTATGCCAATTTAGATTTTTGCAGTTATGCGCATATCAAGGACAGGGATGCCGTTTATGGAAGACATATCGACGAAGTGCTGTCAGAAATCGGCATCAAATTCATTTCCACCAAGAAAAAACGCAAGCAGATGAAGATCATGGACGTATTGGAATACGGAAATGCTGTTTTAGATTGGGAGGTCGAGGTCGTATCCGCAGAGAAGCCAAACGATTATCAACTTGCTTCCAACGATATGTACCCTTTCTTTGATGGAAATGGCAATGTCAACGGCGCGATAGAAATTTCCAGATCGCGCCATAAGCAGATCGCCCAGCTACGAAATGCACTCGGCCTTACCGCAGAATATACCTTTGATGATATTCTTGGCGAAAGCAGGAGCATGCTGGAGACGAAGAAACTCGCCATGACCTTTGCCGCTACGCCATACAATATCTTAATCTATGGCGAAAGCGGTGTCGGCAAAGAAATGTTCGCCCAGTCCATCCACAACTACAGCGACAGGAAAAACGGTCCGTTCGTCGCCATCAACTGCGCCAGCATTCCAGCAGAACTGATCGACAGTGAATTGTTCGGCTATGAAAGCGGTGCTTTCACTGGCGCATCGAAGAAAGGACAGGTGGGAAAGTTCGAGCTGGCAAACGGCGGCACGCTGTTTTTAGATGAGGTTGCCGAACTGCCGCTGCATTTCCAGACAAAGCTGCTTCGAACCTTGGAAACAAACCAGATCACCAGAATCGGCAGTTCTAAAACCATCTCGGTCGATGTCAGAATTCTGGCGGCTACCAACCAATCCCTGGAAAAGATGATCAAAGACGGCCTTTTTAGAAACGATCTTTATTACAGGCTTATGATCCTCAACATCGAAATCCCGCCGCTGCGAAACCACCCGGAGGACATCATCTCTTACGGGGAGTTTTTCCTGAAGCAAGCGGCTGAAAAAAGCGGCCTTGCTCAAAAGGAACTGGACGAATCGGCGAAGGCGCTGCTCATGCAATACGACTGGCCTGGCAACATCCGGGAATTGCGTAACGTGATGAACCGCGCCAATATATGTACTGACGCACCGCTGATTACGCGAGAAAACCTGCAAGCATCCTTATATCCAGAATCCTATGCCCTTCATGCGCTAGCGCCGGAAAAACCACCCGAAACAAGGATTCGTGAAAAAAAGGATGCGGTAGATCGTTCCCATGCGGAACTGATTTCAGAAGCGCTTTCCATTTCCGGCGGAAATAAGGCAAAAGCGGCAAAGCTGCTTGGGGTATCGCGAAAAACTTTTTACCGTATGCTGGAAAAGTATAAGGCTTTCCTCGCCAAATAGAAACTATATGACCTTGCGCCCTCCTAATCCTCGTGCGCAAGGTCATACAATTTCTGAATATCCTCCGGCAGTTTATCCGGCAAAAGCTTCTTGACCGGTTCTTCATCGCCGTTAAGGATCGCCTGCTCGTAATACCAGCACTTGTATTCCAGCATGGCATGCGTTTTTTGCAGATTGGACATTTCTTCTTCCAGCGCGCATTTCTGCTCTTCCAAAAGGTGCTTGCGCTGTACATAGGTTTCCTTGCCCTCTGCACGCAGCACCATGTACTCCTTGATTTCTTTGATCGACCAGCCCGATTTTTTCAGGCACTCGATCACGCGGATGTTTTCAAGCTCTTCCTCCCCAAATTTACGAATGCCGGAATTACGCACAATGCCCGGAAACAATCCCTCTTTATCATAATAGCGAAGCGTGGATATCGGTAAATCCGATAGCTTGGAAACCTGTCCAATGGTATACATCGTTGTCCTCCTTGTATTAAAAATTAAATTTTTTCAAATAATGCTTGACCTGAAGTTAGGTTTAGGTATTATACTGTCCATGTTATCAGAAAATCACAAATAAATCAATCATAATGAAGGAGGTAAATTCATCATGTTAGGTAATTTTTCTTACTGCAATCCGACAAAGCTGTATTTTGGAAAGGACGCCATCGACTCGCTGTCAGAGGAACTTGCGAAATACGGCGATAACATCGCCTTCCTCTATGGGGGCGGTTCGATCAAGAAAAACGGCGTTTACGATGCCATCACCAAAGTATTGCGTGCGCAGAATAAAAACGTGATTGAAATATCCGGCGTCATGCCAAATCCGACGCTCGATAAGCTATATGAAGGAATCGAAGCCTGCCGCGCCCATAAAACGGATTTTCTCCTTGCGGCAGGCGGCGGCTCTGTATGCGATTATGCAAAAATGATTTCCGTATCCATGCATTGCGAAGAAGATCCATGGGATAAATACTTCGTCCGCTTTGAAGAGCCGGACTGCAAGCTCGTCCCCGTCGGATGTGTCCTCACCATGGTCGGTACTGGTTCTGAAATGAATTCCAGCGCGGTCATCACCAATACGAAAGAAAAATTAAAAATGGGGCATGTCTTTGTCGATGAAAACATCATGCCAAAATTCTCTATTTTAAATCCTGAATACACCTTTACCCTGCCACATTATCAAATGGTATCAGGCATCTACGACATATTCAGCCATATCTGCGAGCAGTATTTTTCCGGGGAGGACGACAATACCACCGATTACATATGCGAAGGACTGATGCGTTCACTCATACACGCCAGCCGCATTGCCAACAAAGACAGCCAGGACTACGAAGCCAGAAGCAACATCATGTGGACGGCCACCTGGGCTTTAAACACGCTGCTTAAAAAGGGCAAAGACACGGACTGGATGGTTCACTCGCTGGGACAGGCAGCGGGCGCTGTAACGGACGCTGCGCATGGAATGACCTTATCGGCTGTATCCATGCCATATTACAAGTACATCTTAGAGGATGGGCTGCATAAATTCGCCCGTTTTGCAAAGACGGTATGGGATGTAAACGGAGAAGGAAAAACAGAAAAAGAAATCGCTTCTGAAGGGCTGGATGCAATGGAAGACTGGATGAACGAGCTGGGACTGGTGATGAACCTGTCAGAACTCGGAGCGACCTGGGATATGATCGACGATATGGTGAAAGGAACACGTGTCCGCGGCAGCTACCGCATTCTCACCGCTGATGAAATCCGAAAAATCTTTGAAACCAGCATGACATATACATCCTAGCATATACCGAAATATTTTACTTTGCTAATTTTTACCTGGAGGTACACATATGGAAAATTTCACCCTTTATACACCGACGAAAGTCGTTTTTGGAAAAGACAGGGAGCAGGAGCTCGGCGCACTTTTGAAAGAAGAAAAGTGCAGCAAAATCCTGATTCATTACGGTTCTGGCAGCATCATCCGCTCGGGCCTGCTTGCCAGAATAGAAGCGGTTTTAACAAAGGAAGGTTTTGACTACGTCAAGCTCGGCGGCGCTGTCCCGAACCCGCGTTTATCGCTGGTATACGAAGGAATCGAACTTTGCAAAAAAGAAGGCGTTGATTTCATCCTCGCCATCGGGGGCGGAAGCGCCATCGACTCATCAAAAGCGATTGCTTACGGCGCTGCAAACGAAGGCGATGTCTGGGATTTCTATACTGGAAAACGAGCGCCGAAAGCATGCCTGCCACTCGGTGTCATCCTCACCATCGCCGCGACAGGAAGCGAAACAGGCAAATCTTCCGTCATCACGAAAGATGAGGGAATGATCAAGATCGGCTATAACAATAATCTCAGCCGCCCGAAATTCGCTATCATGAATCCCGAACTGACATACACGCTCCCACCATACCAAACGGCCAGCGGATGTGTCGATATCATGATGCATACCATGGAGCGTTATTTCAATCAAAGCGACAACATGGAACTGACCGACGCATTCTCGGAGGCGCTGATCCGTACCGTCATGAAGCACGCGAAAATCCTTATGGAAAAGCCGCACTGTTACGAATCCCGTGCAGAGGTTATGTGGGCCGGCAGCTTATCCCATAACGATCTCATGGGATGCGGAACGGACGGCGGCGACTGGGCATGCCACAAGCTGGAGCATGAACTGGGCGGTCTGTATGATGTAGCACACGGTGCAGGACTTGCCGCAATCTGGGCGACCTGGGCAAGATACGTCTATGAAAACAGGGTGGAACGCTTCGAGCAATTTGCAACCAATGTCATGGGCGTGACCGGGGATTCCCCAAAGGACACGGCATTAAAGGGAATCGCTGCCCTGGAAGATTACTTTAAATCCATCAAAATGCCTGTGTCGATCACGGAGCTTGTCGGCCATGCGCCTTCGGATGAAGACATCGAGATCATGGCGGAAAAATGCAGGATCGTATCCAACAATTCCGCCGGTGTGATCAAGAAGTTAAACAAGGATGACTTTATTAAGATTTACAAGCTGGCGTTATAACGACCAGAAAAGCTTGGGACGAATAATTGGAAAAACCTTACAAGCTCTGTATAAATGAAATTTTTATTTCATTTATACAGAGCTTTGTGCTGGTACTAAATTTTTTCATTTACACGATACCGCCTTCCACATCATGATCTGGTCGATGAACTTGCATTCCAGTTCCTTTTCATCCTCCAGATAAGTCAAATAGCTCTTGACGGTAGAAGACAACAACGCATGATTTGCAACATTCGCCCGCATACCCAGCCGCTCATACATTCCCTGCAAAATCTTATCCAGCGAAGCAAAATCCCGGCAAATTTCCTTGATATCCGTCAGCAGCCCTGCTACATTTTCGATATTGCGGTCTGCCGTCTCCGTGATAGTTTCCTCGGCAATCCCATGAGAAGGAATAAACAGCCTGCCTTCTAACGTCTTAATCAATACCAGCGTTTCGAGGTACTGCCCTACATCGCACAAATACCCGAACCTGTGATTCTGTATGTATTCGCAGCTCAGGTAAGAATCCGCCAAAAACCAGACATCATCGCTAGTCTTCACACCGATCATCCCAAATGTATGTCCCGGAAGAGGCCTCCATTCAATCCCCGCCAAGCGGTTTTTCTCGATCGCCTGAAACCCGATTTTTCCCGGATGGGCAAAGATGCGCCGCAGCTTGCTTGCCGGTTTTCCGCCGTTCATATAAGCTGCCTCTAAATCCGAATAATGCGCGAACGCCATATCGAACTCCGTGCAATAGGCAGGAATCCCGTATTTTTGCATCAGATACGCATTCCCTCCTAAGTGGTCGATATGTGTATGGGTATTGATGATATAGTCGATCTTCCAGCCCCGCCCGCTGATCAGTTCGTCAATCTTTTCCCCGTCTCCCATTGACCCCGTATCGATCAGGCAGACGTGATCCTCACTCGTCATGAATATACCGATATTTGTTCTGCCGGGAATATAATAAGTTTTTTCGCCCACCTGTTTCAGTTCCATGTTTTTGCATATCTCCTCATCTTGGTATATTGCTGGTATATTGCGGTTAAATTGTTACGGTATTTCTGTTTCCCCTGCGCTGTCATATTGTGCAAAAGCGCCGTTTTTCTTCTTATCATGCAAATCACTGCGTTGCCTTGCGTCCGGATTACTTTGGTTTGCTTGCTTTGGCTACGTCGTCTTGACTGAGTTGCTTGAAGGCTGCGCTATATGCGCTACATCTTGGAAGCCTTATCCATGCAAGCGCACATCCCCTCGATCAATGCGCTGCGAAACCCTTTTTCCTCCAAGGCCTTCACAGCCTCTATCGTCGTCCCACGCGGGGAACAGACCATATCCTTCAAATCAGCAGGATGGCGTCCGGTCTCCAAAACCATCTTCGCGCTTCCGGCGACTGCCTGTGCGGCAAATTCATACGCCTGCGCTCTTTGCATACCGCCCATCACAGCAGCATCCGCCATCGCCTCGATCATCATGAAAACATACGCCGGAGAGCTTCCCGATACTGCCGTCACTGTATCCATCAAATCCTCCTGCACGATTTCATATTTTCCGATTCCACTGAAAATTTTCTCCACGGCTTCCAGCTCTTCTTCCGTCACATAGGCGTTCATGCAAAGGGCGGTCATCCCTTCGCCTACCTGAGCCGGTGTGTTCGGCATCGCCCTCACGATCTTCACGTGTTTTGCAAATTCCTCCCGCAGCCATTTCAGCGTCTTGCCCGGTGCAATGGTGATGAGATTAAG
>CAJUEB010000111.1 GCA_910585135.1 uncultured Eubacteriales bacterium | reverse complement strand
AAAAAGTGTTATTGGCGCTTCCCCAAAGCAGAAAAAAGTTGTAGAAGCGTTAGGACTGAAGAAGATGCACCAGTCGGTTGAGCTTGTTGACTCCCCTGTAACAAGAGGCGCAGTAAACAAGGTATCGCATCTTTTGACTGTAGAAGAACTATAGGATAGGAGGTGCAAGAAAGAAATGAAACTGCATGAATTAAGAGCGGTCGAAGGCGCAACAAAAGCGCGAAAAAGAAAAGGCCGCGGAACGGCATCTGGACTGGGAACGACTGCCGGACGAGGTATGAACGGACAGAACTCAAGAAGCGGCGGCGGCGTAAGACCTGGCTTCGAAGGCGGACAGATGCCTCTTTACAGACGAATTCCGAAAAGAGGATTTACCAACATTTGGAGAACTGAATACACTATTTTAAACGTAAAGGATCTGAACAGATTTGAAGCAGGCACTGTGGTTACGCCGGAATTGCTGAAGGAACTTGGCGTTGTGAAACAGGTTAAGGATGGCATTAAGATCCTGGGCGACGGAACACTGGAAAAGAATCTGACCGTTCAGGCTCATAAGTTCAGCAAGACTGCGGTAGAAAAAATTGAATCTGCCGGAGGGAAGGCAGAGGTGATCTAATGGAGATGATCAGAACAGTTGCAAAGGCTTGGAACATTCCTGATATCAGGAAGAAGATCATATTTACGCTGCTTATGCTGCTGATCTTCAGAGTGGGCTCTCAAATCCCGGTTCCAGGGATCGACAGGGACATTCTTACTCAGACTTTTGACAGCGAAACAGGACTTTTTGCTCTGTTCAATCTGTTCTCCGGAGGTGCATTCAGCCAATTTACGATATTTGCACTGAGCATTACGCCATACATTACAGCCTCCATCATCATCCAGCTCTTGACCATCGCCATTCCGTCATTGGAGCGGCTGGCAAGAGAGGGAAACGAAGGCAGAAAAAAGATCGCCCAGTACACCAGATACTTGACAGTTATATTGGCTGTCATTCAGGCAATTGGTGTGTCGGTAGGACTTTTCAGGCAGGCATTGATCAGTACCGATTTCTTCTCAATTGCTGTAATCGTACTGGTTCTCACAGCAGGTACAGCATTCTTGATGTGGCTCGGTGAGCAGATCAATGAACATGGTATCGGAAACGGCATCTCCCTGATTATCTTCGCAGGAATCGTATCGAGGCTGCCTTCTGCAATCCAGCAGATTTGGGTGAAGCTTCAGGATGGAAGCATGAGCATCGTTACGCTGATCATCTTCTTGATCTTCTGCGTGCTGGTAATCGTTGGCATCATCTATGTACAGCAAGGACAGAGAAGAATCCCGGTGCAGTATGCCAAGAGAGTAGTGGGCAGGAAGATGTATGGCGGACAGGCGACGCATATTCCGCTCAAGGTCAACCAGGCAGGTGTAATTCCGGTAATCTTCGCAATGTCGTTTTTGCAGTTCCCGCTTACGATTACCTATTTTATGGATACGGAAAGCGGTGTTGCTGCATGGATCGAAAAGTGGCTGTCACCGTTGGGAACTCCGGGCGTATGGGTATATGCTGCATTTAATGTATTGCTGATCATATTCTTCACGTATTTTTATACTTCGGTAACCTTCAATCCGATGGAGGTTGCGCAGAACATGAAGGCAAACGGCGGATTTATTCCGGGAATCAGGCCAGGAAAGGCAACTGTTGAATACTTAAACAGAGTAATGACAAGAATTACCTTTGTGGGAGCAATTTTCTTGGCAGCTGTTGCCATTTTGCCAACGCTTGTCAGTCAGCTTGGCGGACTTAACTTCCATTTCGGCGGTACATCACTGCTGATTGCGGTAGGCGTTGCGCTGGATACCATGAAGCAGCTCGAACAACAGATGGTAATGAGAAACTATTCAGGTTTTCTGAAATAGCAGGAGGTAGGATATGAATTTAATTTTATTAGGCCCTCCGGGAGCAGGCAAAGGCACCCAGGCAGTTAAAATCGTTGAGAAGTATAAGATTCCTCATATCTCAACAGGTGATATATTCAGAGCCAATATTAAGCAAGGTACGGAACTGGGAAAGAAGGCTCAAGAGTATATGAACAAGGGACAGCTCGTTCCAGATGAGCTGGTTGTGGAAATTGCGACAGACAGGCTTAAGGCTGAGGATTGCAAGAACGGATTCCTGCTGGATGGATTCCCGAGAACTGTTTTCCAGGCAGAAAAGCTGGATGAGTTTCTTGCCGCACAGGGAAAGAAGATCGACCACGTCCTGGACATCGAGGTTGAGAAGGAAGAGCTGATGATCAGGCTGACAGGCAGAAGAGTCTGCAAAAAATGCGGTGCGTCTTACCACATCGTGAATATCCCGCCGAAAAAAGAGGGAATCTGTGACGTTTGTGGGGCAGAGCTGGAACAGAGAAAAGACGATAACGAAGAAACAGCAGCCAATCGAATTGAAGTTTATAATAACGAAACAAAACCGCTCGTTGACTACTATGAAAAAGCCGGAAACATCGCCCACATTGATGGTGCGATCGGACTGGAAAATGTATTCAACGCTATCGCAGACGTATTAGGTGAATGACGATGATCATTGTCAAATCCGATCAGGAAATAGAGCTAATGAGAGAAGCGGGCAGGGTGACAGGCCTCATCCTCAAGGATTTGAAGGATTTTGTAAAGCCTGGTATCTCTACGATGGATATCGATAGGTTCGTTGAGGACGCCATCAGGAAGCAGGGTATGATACCATCCTTTAAGGGCCTATATGGATTCCCGGCCAGCGCATGCGTATCCATTAACGAAGAGGTTGTCCATGGCATTCCGCATAAAAAAAGGAAGCTAAGGGAAGGCGACATCGTCAGTGTGGATATCGGGGCAACGTACAAAGGATATGTAAGCGACGCTGCGCGGACTTACCCGGTAGGGAAAATCAGCGATACAGCGGCAAGGCTCATCGCAGCAGCAAAGGACAGCTTTTTTGCCGGAATGGAATTTTGCCGGGCAGGCTGTAGGCTTTCCGACATATCCCATGCCGTACAGACAAAGGTGGAAAGCGAAGGCTTTTCGGTCATCAGGGATTTTGTGGGTCACGGCGTCGGCCAGAAAATGCACGAAGAACCGCAGATTCCCAATTACGGCAAAGCCGGAAGAGGTCCGCGCCTTGCCAAGGGAATGACCTTTGCGATCGAGCCGATGATCTGTGAAGGCGGATACGATGTGCAGACGCTCTCAAATGATTGGACTGTCGTTACCCTGGACGGGAAGCTATCGGCACATTATGAGAATACGGTCGTTATAACAGACGGTGAGCCGGAGCTGCTCACATTAGCCGAATAGTAGCGAGGTGTTGAAATGGCAAAAAAGGATGTCATAGAAGCGGAAGGCAAAGTAATTGAGGCACAGCCTAACGCAATGTTTATTGTAGAGCTTGAAACCGGACATAAGGTGCTCGCGCACGTTTCCGGAAAGATCAGAACAAACTATATCAGAATTATTCCAGGAGATAAAGTGAAGGTGGAATTATCGCCTTACGACCTCACCAGAGGACGCATCACCTGGAGAGGAAAGGCATAAGAGGAGGAATTCAAATGAAGGTTAGAGCTTCCGTAAAGCCGATCTGCGAAAAATGCAAGGTCATTAAAAGAAAAGGCAGAGTAATGGTTATCTGCGAAAACCCGAAGCATAAGCAGAAGCAGGGTTAAATAGCGAAATCTGTTTACTCCGATGACGTGTCCAGCGTAGCCTTTGGCTACTCCAACGGCGCTACGCACTCGTTGCTATCCGTTTTGTCAACGAATCGCTAAAGCTCTTCGGACAAAAAGGTTCGGTACGAAGACTGCATGGAAAGCGTACCTGCGGAGGTCATCTCCGTAAAAGATTTCGCCCGCTGGGAGGAAGGAATGGTTTGAATTGCAAGGGTATGTGAGATGTAATTAGGAGAATTATTTGCTCTGATGGCGTATCTTTGGTATGGAGAACTGCAATGAGAAAAATTTTATGAAGGCAATCTCCGCAGGCGTAAGCACCGAGGACTAATTGCCGCAATAAAATTTTTCACTTGACTTACTACCCCCCCATGCGGCAGCTTGATAAAAGCATATGATATAAATGAATTATTTATATGAATTAGTTGTAACAAACAAAGAACATCCCGTTTATATTACGGCCTGCCTGATTTGGTAGGGCAGGATGCGTGACGGAAGATGGGAATAGGAGGAAAATATGGCTCGTATAGCCGGTGTAGACTTACCAAACGAAAAAAGGATCGAAGCTGGCCTGACCTACATCTACGGAATAGGTTGGCCGACTTCAAGAGAAATCTTGAAGAAGACCGGAATCAATCCTGACACGAGAGTAAAGGATCTGACAGAGGAAGAAGCAGGTAAGATCAGAAAGGTAATCGAAGCGGATTACATGGTAGAAGGCGACCTGCGAAGAGATGTGAACCTGAACATCAAGCGCCTCATGGAAATCGGATGCTACAGGGGTATCAGGCACAGAAGAGGCCTGCCTGTAAGAGGACAGAAGACGAAGACAAACGCTAGAACTCGCAAAGGTCCGAAAAAGACCGTAGGAAGAAAGAAGAAGTAAAGGAGGTAGGACAATATGGCTAAAGCTGTAAAAAAGGCTGTCAGAAAAAAGAAAAGAGAACGTAAAAATGTTGAAAAAGGCCAGGCTCATATTCAGGCTACCTTTAACAATACATTGGTAACGCTGACCGATATGGCAGGAAACGCCCTGTCATGGTCAAGCGCTGGCTCCCTGGGATTTAAGGGTTCCAGAAAATCCACGCCGTTTGCTGCGCAGTCGGCTGCTGAAGATGCTGCCAAGGCAGCCATGGAGCACGGGTTGAAAACAGTTGAAGTTTACGTGAAGGGTCCGGGATCCGGAAGAGAAGCTGCTATCAGGGCGCTTCAGACGGCAGGTCTTGAAATCACTATGATTAAAGACATCACGCCGATTCCACATAACGGATGCAGACCGCCGAAACGCAGAAGAGTCTAATGGAAGGGAGGAAACATTCAAATGGCAAGATATACAGACGCTAATTGCAGATTATGCAGAAGAGAAGGTCAGAAGCTCTTTTTAAAGGGCGACAGATGCTATAGCAGCAAATGCGCGATCGATCGAAGAGCTTATGCTCCCGGACAGCATGGACAGGGAAGATCAAAGGTTTCGGACTATGGATTGCAGCTTAGGGAAAAGCAGAAGGCGAAGAGATTTTATGGCTTGCAGGAAACGCAGTTTAGAAATCTTTTCGATAAAGCAGAACGAAAAGCAGGGATTACAGGTGAAAATCTGCTGATCTTATTAGAAACACGATTGGATAACGTGGTATTCAGGCTGGGATTTGCTTCATCCAGAAAAGAAGCAAGACAGCTCGTTAATCACGGACATTTCCAGGTAAACGGCAGGAAGGTCGATATTCCATCCTACACCGTTAAGCCGGGAGATATTATCAAGGTTAAGGAAAAGAGCACAAACTCGCCGAAATTCAAGGAAGTAAAGGAAATGTCGATTACAGTTCCTGCATGGGTAACTGTAGACGTAGAAAAGCTCGAAGGAAAAGTTCTTTCTGTGCCGACAAGAGAGGAAATAGATACTCCTGTAGCAGAGCATCTTATCGTCGAATTGTATTCCAAGTAATGTTTTGTCAAGAGTCAGCAAAAATTTGCTTTGCAAATTTTATGCTTTCTGCTCTTGACAAAACATTGATGCGGGTTTTGGCTGAGCCTAAACCCGCAATAATCTAGATAACAACCGTTATCGTTTTGGGATAAAAAGGAGGGTTTTGAGTGATAGAAATCGAAAAACCAACAATCGAATGTATAACAGGCGATGATTCCAATTATGGAAAATTCGTAGTAGAGCCTCTCGAAAGAGGATACGGTACTACCCTTGGGAACAGTTTGAGAAGAATTCTTCTGAGCTCACTTCCCGGAGTTGCTGTTACTTCTGTGAAGATCGATGGGATTCTCCATGAGTTTTCTACAATTCCGGGCGTAAAAGAGGATGTAACTGAGATCATCCTCAATTTGAAGAAACTGGCAATTAAACTCAGCGGCGAAAATACCAAGCGGGTATTGATCAATGCGATCGGTCCAAAAGAGGTGACTGCGGCGGATATTTTGGGGGATGCCGATGTGGAAATCTTCAATCCGGAGCTTCATATAGCGACGCTTGAAGAAAACGCAACACTCATCATGGAAATCAATATGGCAAAGGGAAGAGGCTATGTTTCTGCGGAGATGAACAAGGATGAGAATACGCCAATATCAGTTATCCCTACGGATTCTATTTTCACACCGGTAAGGAAGGTAAACTTTACGGTTGAAAATACAAGAGTAGGGCAGGTAACAGATTACGACAAACTCATTCTTGAAATCTGGACAGACGGCTCGATCACGCCGAGCGAAGGCGTTTCCATTGGAGCGAAGATCATGCAGGAGCATTTGAATTTGTTTGTTGAATTGACGGATTCAGCTGAAAGCATGGAAATCATGGTCGAGAAGGAAGAAAACCAGAAGGAAAAGGCTCTGGAAATGACGATCGAAGAGCTGGAGCTTTCCGTGCGTTCTTTCAATTGCCTCAAGCGGGCGGCTATCAATACTGTTGAAGAGCTGACGCATAGAAGTGAAGAAGATATGATGAAGGTTAGAAACCTGGGGAAAAAGTCTCTGGATGAAGTGAAGCATAAGCTTGACGAACTGGGTCTTGGCCTCAGGCAGAGCGACGAATAATTTAAAATAGGAGGATGCAGCAATGCCAGGATATAGAAAATTAGGCAGGCCTACGGCTCACAGAAAAGCGATGTTGAGAAATCTGGTAACTGACCTTTTCAGGGAAGGCAGAATTACGACAACTGTTACGAGAGCGAAGGAAGCCAGAAGGCAGGCAGAAAAAATGATTACACTTGCAAAGCGCGGGGATCTTCATGCCAGAAGACAGGTGCTTGCATATGTATATGACGAATCCGTTGTAACGAAGTTGTTTGATGAAATCGCACCAGGCTATGAAGACAGGCAGGGCGGATATACCAGGATTTTGAAGCTGGGACCAAGGCGGGGAGATAATGCGGAAATGGCATTCCTCGAGCTTGTTTAAGCCGTGCATACAGAGGTCATAGAATAGAATTAAAATTGAATCAGTTGATAGAGGCGCGGAATTTATCAGTAGCGTATGCAGTCCGGCTGAGGAACCGGAATACTGCGTATGTGAAAGGAAATTCTGCCGAAGGAGCATTTCCTCAAAATGCTTCTGGGCCGCCGCAAAATATGCGGCGGACTGTCACGCAAGTGGAGCGCTATCGATGGAGACGATAAAGGTTTTTTATTGCCATGGATATTGCTGTCCGCATATCCATGGCTTTTTTGCATATGAAATACCAGCGGCATAGCCGTGGGATTATGATTCATGCGTTTGCTGCAAAAGCTGGCAGCATGATCTGCATCATTACTTCAAAACAAAGGCGTTTCAAATTATCTGTGCAGACATTAGGACGCATTTTATATGATCTGTATGATGATTCAATTATCTTCAAAACACATTCAAATTACATACTATTTACATGAGAGGAAAAAATGAAAAATTTTAGGAACAGAGTAATCAGGAGCATCATGCTGTCTGTGGTAGTTGTGATGGCATGTCCTTTATTTGCGTTTGCCGAAGAGGCGGCGGAAGAACCGGCATTATATGCGACGGCATGGTCTATCGTACCGCCGGTCGCGGCTATTTTATTGGCGCTCATCACGAAGGAAGTGTACAGTTCGTTGTTCATTGGGATCGTGATCGGCGGCGTGCTTTATGCGGGAAGCTTTGAAGGAACATTGACGCACGTTATAAGCGATGGCATCGTAGCTTCGCTTTCGGATTCCTACAATGTAGGGATACTGGTTTTTCTCGTTATTTTGGGCGTAGTGGTAGCGCTGCTCAACAAGTCAGGCGGGTCAAAAGCTTTCGGAGTGTGGGCGAGCCAGCACATCAAAACCAGAATGGGCGCGCAGTTTGCGACGATCGTGTTGGGTCTTTTGATTTTCGTGGACGATTATTTTAATTGCCTT
>CAJUEB010000110.1 GCA_910585135.1 uncultured Eubacteriales bacterium | reverse complement strand
CCGCTTCATCGGCAAAATCGACTGACCTTTCTTTTTTACCCAACAATATCTTTAACTAAGGGAAACGGGCGCAGGCATTCCCGAAATTGGAAGCATCACGGCAATCTCTAGCCTGTTTGGTATTTCCCTCGACGAGTTGCTTTCCCATGAGCGGGGATGCGGCACTGAAACCGGGCAGGGGAGGGATGATCCAGACAAGTATCTTTTTGAAAGCGTCACGGAGTATGACCTTGATGAGCTAAAACGTTATGATATGAAATTCGGCGGGGCGAAACAGTTCCTTCTGTCTGGTTATGAGGGCGAGAAAATCCGTATTCGCTTGGCATCCAATACGCTTTCTGCGCTCCAGCGTGATTTCAAGGTTAAGATCGACGATATCCGCAAACGGCTGGATGTGGATGTGATCCGTGGCAGCGGCGTATCGGAAGCGGAGGCGAAAGAAGCGGTCAGCATTTTTGTCCAAATCCCATCGCCGTATATCGGAAAAATCGAATGCGCTGTCAATGCGCAGGCCGTGGAGATCCGCTCCCTGGCGTGTGACAGCATAGAGCTTGATGTAAAGTCGCCACGCGTCGTTTTGGCGGATGTTTCCGGCATCGTGGAGATCAACTGCAACCTCGACATGAAAGTCGCCTGTCATTCCTTAAACGGGGAGGTGGCAATCAACCAGGTGTCGGCAACCTCCAGGATTTGCATCCCGGACGGTACGGCTTTTACTGCCGTTACAAAGGGTATCGGCACAAGCATTTTTTATGAAAGGGATGGAAAACAGGCGGAACGGTTTGATGTGCCTGATGCGGAGAATACCATCGAGCTGAATGGGATTAAGAGTGAACTCGTTATTTGCGCTTGTTCGGAGGGATATCATGGAAAAATATAGATACCGACCGCTGCGCTTTTATATTATTTGCTTTGCGGTAACGTGGTTTTTTTGGATTTTGGCGGCAGTGATCAGCTGCTCGGAACATGATAACGGGGTATCTTCCCTGATGATGTTGTTTGGCTTGATCGCGCCTGCTGTCACAGCGGTCATTACCGTATTTACTTCAGGCAGCAGGGCGCTAAAGGATGACTTTAAACGAAAGCTCATCGGATTTTATCGTATCAAGCCGACAAGCATCATCGTTGCGGTCGTCGCATTTATGGCTATTGTTGCGCTTTCCATCCTGCTTTCCGTATTGGTGGCGGGACAGTCTTTTGAACAATTTGCCTTTACCAAAGATTTTTCCTTTTCCATTGGCGGGACTTCCGCCTTATTGACGATTTTGTTGGCGGCCGTTATTGAGGAAGTCGGCTGGCGGGGTTACGGCGAGGACTCTGTGGCAGCTTATGTTTCGTGGTTTACGGAATCGATCATTTTTGGTTTTGTCTGGGCTTTGTGGCACTTGCCGCTCTTTTGGATTGAAGGCACGTATCATTATGGGCTTAGAATGCTTGGCGCAGGCTATATGCTGAACTTTTTGATTAGCGTCATTCCTTTGGGATTTCTGACGACCTGGGTATATGTGAAGAATAACCGCAGCATGCTTGCCTGCATCATTTTCCACTTGTTTGTCAATACGATGCAGGAAAAAATCGCCATGACCCCACAGACAAAATGCGTGGAAACGATCGTTGTATTCTTTGCAGCGGTGGTGGTCGTGCTGGCAAACAAGGAATTGTTTTTTGAAAAGGAACACATCGGAAACCTGCTCTGAATTTCAGCTTCCTTTCAGGTTTATTCGTATCATGGAAGTATGGTAAAATAGAACCGTACCATTGCCGCCGTTGGCGTATTAGCCGCAGAGACGGAAAGCGGGCAAGAAATTCTTCGCGTCGATAACCGCAATGCTTCTATGGAGGATGCAACGAGAAGAGAAACAGTTTCAATGGCGTTAGGGCGGGATGAACCAAAGGGCAGACTAGCGGAGCTGGGCAGCATGGCTTATTAGAATGGTACAGCGGGGTGGGACTCGTGCTTCGGTTCATACAGCCGAGGAGCATGAACCGCTAAACTGCTCCGGCTGGCGAAAATTGCAATTCTAGGAAAAACTGGGGAGACCCACATATAATCCAAACGCACGAAAGCGTCCTCCGTTGGCAAAAACTGCAATCCAACTAATGAAGATGTGGCAGTTTTCTGATGACCGATAAAACCACGCGGAGCAGCGAACCCGTGATTAGGAGACCGACGGCAATCGCTCCCGCCATGCTAAGCGTGGTGGTGGCATTGGCGGCAAAGCCGTCCATGTCGTGCTGTAACAAGGAGAGCATGGTGCGGTACATGCCTGCGCCGGGGACGAGGCATAAAATGCCGGGAATGATGAATATGGTAGCAGCCTCCTTGAAGATCCGGGAGCAGATATCGCTCAAAAAACCTACAAGGCACGCTGCAATGAAACAGGCCAGTATGGCAGAGGCTTCGCAGTACAGGAGAATCTGATAAGAAGTCCAGCTGAATGCCCCGGTCAGGATGCAAGCCGGGAATTGTTTCGTCGGCACTTTGAACAGGATGCAAAACCCGCAGGTGGGAAACAGGATGTAGAGAAATTGGAGCAGGAGTACGCTCATATGACAACACCTCCGATCATATCCCATATCTTAAGCATGACGCCAGCGCCGGAAGCTAAGGAAACGGCAGTCAAAAGCGCTTCCGCAAGACGCGCCAGGCCGGACACCATGTCGCCAGAGAGAAAATCCCGGATGGAGTTGGTGATCGCTACGCCCGGAACGAATAGCATGATCGAGCCAATGATAATGGGATCATAGGATGCTTGTGAAATAGACGTTGCGGCGGTCAATGCGATGAAAGCGGCGATGCCGCAACAGCAGAACCCGCGGATAAAAAAGTTGATATCCAGCTTTGTCAATAAGGCTGAAAAAGAATAGCAGGTAACGCCCGAAATAAAAGCGACGCAAAAATCGATCGGTCCACCGCCAAATACGACGCAGAAAAAGGAGCAGACCATGGCAGCGCCCAGAAGCCTTATCGGCAGCGGGTACGGCGGCTCTTCATCGATGGATTTCAATATTTTCATGCCTTCGTCTACAGACAGATCGGTCGTCGTAAATTCCCTCGAAAACTGGTTCACCTTCGATATTTTAGAGAGGTTGGTATTACCGCCTTTTATTCTCTTGATGTACGTCTGGGTGTCATCTTCCTTCCCGCCTTTATCCAAAGAGACGAAAATCCCTGTAGGCATCGCAAAGACCTCTACGTAATTGATCCCGCAGGCTTTGCAGATACGGGTAACGGTGTCCTCCACCCGGTAAATTTCTGCACCGTTTTTCATCATGATTTCTGCGGCGTAAACCGCCAGAATCAAAATTTTCTTTTGAATAATATTAACCATCTATCCCTATGTTCCCCCAATCATCAAATTGGATGTATCGATTTTTATGCAGGAAATCTCGTTTATGATATGAGAGCAGTATATCAGAAAACTGGCGGTTGGGCAATCACCATCATTGCTGCTTCGGAGAAAGTTTGCGGGGCTTGCAATATTATTCTGTAGCTTAACTTTCCTCTCTCCCCGCGTTAGGCTTTCGGCAGCTTTTCCGCTGACAAGGGAAAACGTTCCTCACGCCTTTTTAAAATTTCCATGATTTCGATCACTCGTGAATGCGAAATCTCCTTGACCCTGCCCAGCAGAAATTGTATAATTGTATACAGAATTAATGCGATGCGGCCGATATCAGTTTATGAATCGGAACGAAACGATATGACGAAGACCACAGGAGGTACATAACAGAATGGGAAAAACACTTGCGTATAAGATTTTAGAACAACACCTTGTAGCCGGAACATTATCGCCGGGCGAAGAAATCACCATCAAAATAGATCAGACGCTCACCCAGGATTCCACGGGGACAATGGTATATTTGCAGCTGGAAGCGATGGAAGTGAACAGCGTTCAAACCGAGCTTTCCGTAGCCTATATTGACCACAATACCTTACAGACCGGGTTTGAGAACGCTGACGACCACGAATTCATAAAAAGCGTGGCGCAAAGGCATGGCGTGCTTTTTTCCAAGCCGGGCAACGGCATCTGCCACCAGCTTCATCTGGAAAATTACGGGAAACCGGGTAAAACACTTATCGGATCGGACAGCCATACGCCGACAGGCGGCGGCCTGGGCATGATTGCCATCGGTGCAGGCGGACTGGATGTTGCGGTGGCAATGGCGAAAGGGACATACAGCCTTACCGCGCCGAAGGTGGTAAAGGTAGAATTAAAGGGCGCGCTTAGGGAATGGGTTTCCGCAAAGGACGTCATTCTTTATGTGCTGAAACAGCTTACGGTAAAGGGCGGCGTTGGGAAAATTATCGAATACACGGGCGAAGGGGTAAAGAACCTTTCCGTGACGGACAGGGCTACTATTACCAATATGGGCGCTGAACTGGGCGCGACTACATCGATATTCCCAAGCGATGAAAATACGCTTGCCTACCTGAAATCACAGGGCAGGGCAGATGACTATATTCCACTATCGGCGGATGCGGATGCTGTTTATGACGAAGAACTGACCGTTGACCTTGATCTTTTGACTCCGTTGGCAGCGATGCCGCACAGCCCGGACAATGTTGACAGCATCGAACATATTGGGGAAATTAAAGTCGATCAGGTTGCGATCGGAAGCTGTACCAATTCATCCTATACGGATTTAATGAAGGTGGCTGCTATTCTCAAGGGCAAGAAGGTTCATCCGGATGTCAGTCTCGTGATTTCGCCGGGTTCGAGTAAAATCATGGCGAAAATGGCTGAAAACGGCGCATTGACAGATATCATCAATGCTGGTGCGCGGGTGATTGAAAACGCGTGTGGTCCTTGTATCGGTATGGGGCAGTCCCCGAAGTCGGGCGCTGTATCCCTGAGGACATTCAATCGGAACTTTAAAGGAAGAAGCGGGACGCTGGATGCCAATGTATATTTGGTAAGCCCTGAAACCGCTGCGATTTCAGCGGTAAAAGGCGTTTTGACCTCCGGCATGGCCTGTGGGGAGAGGCTGCCGGAGGTTGCAGCGGTGGACTTTACCCCGAATGATAATTTCGTGGTATATCCGCAGGGACATGATAAAAACAATACAGAAGTTGCCATGGGTCCGAATATCAAACCGTTCCCACGCAATACAAGCCTTCCTGAGAATTTGGAAGCCAAGGTGGTTCTCCATGCCGGGGATAATATTACGACGGATGATATCATGCCGTCTGATTCAAGGCTTTTGCCTTACCGTTCAAACATTCCGCATCTTTCCAATTACTGTTTTGAAAAAATTGATGCAGAATTTTCGGCAAGATGTAAAGAAGCTGGCAAATGCGCAATTATCGGCGGGGAAAATTACGGACAGGGGAGCAGCCGCGAACATGCTGCGCTCGCACCGCTTTATCTGGGCGTTAAGTTCGTGGTGGCGAAATCGTTTGCCAGAATACACCGTTCGAACTTGATCAACAGTGGAATCCTGCCGCTCGTATTGGAAAATCCGGCTGATTATGATGCTTTCGCGCTGGGGGATGAGCTGGTGATCGAAAATGCGCCGCAGCAGGTAAGAGGCGAAACGATAGAAATCAAGAACGTGACGAAAGGGACAGTTTGCAAAACGAGGGCGAACCTTTCCGCGCAGGAAACGGATATGATCTTAAAGGGCGGCAAGATCAACGCCATTAAAGGTTAGCGAGCCGAGTGGCAAGATCAATGCGATTAAGGGCTAGCGGACTGGCGAACCGGAGGAAAAAGCGATCCGTCGCATGGACTATTGCAGCGGTTTGACGAGGTTGCAGCGGCTAGATGTGCGAGGCTGCATATACGAAGCTGACGCTTTGCATACGTGGCTTGTCGGAGAGCGGCGCGGCGGGATGCATATATATATGCATTTGGCGGGCAATTGAGCCGAGCGAGATGGCATATGGACGGCTGGAAAGTAATCCGCTGGAGTGCTTATATGTACGGCTGGCGGGCGAACCAAAGGAAAAGGTGCTCCTCCGTATGCGCGCCCCTGGAATTACGGCGGCTCGAATATAAAATATGGAGAGAAAGAGCGAATATGGTAAAGCGCTGGGGCAATTGAGCCACAGCGCATTTATGTGATAATATGCAAGGAGATAAGACATGACATATACAGAACACTTTGAACAAATCGTGAAGGATCAGCTAGACAGGGTGAAGCGGCTTGCGGCCTCCTCTGAAATGACCGATTTTTCCAAAAAAGAGAAGATCATCATCGGCACGGTCGATGGCGACGGCATCGGTCCGATCATCATGGATTCCTGCCGGAAGATCCTCGAAAGGCTTTTGGCAGATGAAATCGCAGGCGGCAAGATCGAACTGCGGACGATAGACGGCCTTACGCTTGAAAACCGCATTGCTAAGATGGAAACCGTTCCGGCGGACGTATTAGCAGCGATCAAGGAATGCGATTTGCTGCTCAAAGGACCGACGACAACGCCGGGCAAGGGAGATAATCTGCCAAACATCGAAAGCGCCAATGTTACGCTTCGAAGGGAACTTGACCTTTTCGCCAATGTAAGGCCAGTGGTGATTCCAGAAAAAAACATCGACTGGATCTTTTACAGGGAAAACACCGAAGGAGAATATGCACTGGGCAGCAGAGGCGTCGATATCAACGAAGATATTTCCATCGATTTCAAAGTTACGACCACGATCGGAACGACGCGGCTGGCAAGGGCTGCTTTTGAATACGCGAAAAACAACGGCAACAAGAACGTCTCTATCGTTACCAAGGCGAATATCATGAAGAAGACCGACGGCAAATTCCTGAGTCTGTGTCAGGAGGTTGCCAAGGATTATCCACAGATCAAGGTAGACGACTGGTATGTGGATATCATGGCGGCGAATTTAGTGAACGACCAGATCAACAGTCAGTTCAATGTCGTAATTCTGCCAAACCTTTACGGGGACATCATCACCGATGAGGCGGCGCAGCTGCAAGGCGGCGTCGGGACTGCCGGGAGTGCCAATATCGGCGGACGGTATGCGATGTTTGAAGCGATTCACGGTTCAGCGCCACGTATGATGGAGGATGGAATCGGCGCATATGCCAATCCGGCCAGCATTAACAGGGCAGCGGTGATGATGCTGCGGCATATTGGTTTTGCAAAAAAGGCTCTCGTGCTGGAGAAGGCTCTCGATGCGGCGCAGGAGGCGCTTTCCATGCCGGGTGACGGTACGGGAAACACGGCTGCGGATTTTACAGCATTCGTTTTAGAAAGGATTTCGTAAGGTGAACCGAAAATGGTAATACATAAGTTTGCCGATGGGATGGAGATCAATAACGCACCACTTTCGACCAGCCTCCTTGGAAAGCTGCAAAAGGACATTTTGACGGGAAAGTTAAAGCCGGGACAGAAGTTGACGGAACAGGAACTTTGCAAGACCTACGGCGTCAGCAGAACCCCGGTTCGGGAAGCACTTCGGCAGCTTGAGACCGATGGATTGGTGGAAAATGTTTTAAATCGCGGGGCTTTCGTGATTGGTATGACGGAGCAGGATTATGAAGATATGTTTGAACTGCGCAAAATTTATGAAATGCAGGCGGTGAAATGGGCGATCGTGCGCATTACCGAAGAGGAAATGGATCGCCTTGAGGAAACCTTTGAATTTATGGAGTTCTATACGCTGCGCAATGATATCGATAAGATGCTGACGATCAACAGCAAATTCCATCAGGTGATTTACGAAGCGGCGCACAACAGGATGCTGCATAAGCTGCTATCCTCTTATCAGGGGTTTTTGAAATACAAGGGAATGGAATCGATCTATGACGATAATTATCTGGCTACCGTGCTGGAGGAACACCGCGCGATTTTTAAGGCCTTTATGGATCGGGATGTAAAGAGCGGCGCGCTGGCGATGGAGATTCATATCAACCGCGCCAAGGAGCGGCGGTGCGGGGAGTGATGCGGCGTGTTTTTGATGCAGAGCATTTAGGAGTGATGCGGCGCAATCTGCTGGAGATTTTTGTGCTGGTTTTCGGCACGGCGTCTTGGGTGCGGACTATTTGGTCTTGATGTTCACCGATTTCAGATTTTTCTGCGCCGATTCTCTTGATTCTCTAAGAAATCGTTTTTTGAGAGAAAAATCAGCAGATTTAACTGTATTTTGACT
>CAJUEB010000109.1:3702-8113 GCA_910585135.1 uncultured Eubacteriales bacterium | reverse complement strand
ACCGTGCTGCTGATTCCTTGTGCCAACACAGCCTCGTTGTTCTCCTCCCCCATCAAAAGCTCGATATCCGTTCCCCGGAACAGACGTCTGATAAACGGTAAATAATCATAATAAAAAAAACCTCTCGGTATTCCCAGCAACATAAAAACCCTCCTGTCAAAACCTATATAGATTTTTGACAAAAGGGTTTCGTTTTATAACGCCAGATGCGCAGGAATTTACTCGATGACCTTATACATGGACGGAGCATCCTCCTTACGGCAGGATTCTAAAAGTGCGGCCACCTCTACTTTCAGGCTGCCGTTTCCAAATTGAATAAAAATTTCATCTCCAAGCTTCAAGTCAAGGCCAGGTTTGGCTGCCTTGCCATTTACCGTGATCCGCCCCTGCTCACACGCTTCCTTCGCCACGGTGCGGCGTTTGATGATCCTGGAATTTTTCAAAAATTTATCGATGCGCATGTTCTCCTCCGTAGAAAAAAGGGCAACCGCCGTTACCCTTTCGTTTCAGGAATTATTTATTGACTGCGTCTTTCAGAGCCTTTCCTGCCTTGAAAACAGGAGCTTTGGAAGCATCAATCTTAATGATTTCACCAGGTTTTCTAGGATTTCTTCCCTGTCTTGCTTTTCTTTGACGAACTTCGAAAGTTCCAAATCCTATCAACTGGACTTTCTCACCTTTCACTAAAGCGCCTTCTACACTTGAAACAAAAGCATTCACAGCCAATTCTGCGTCTTTTTTCGTAAAGCCAGTTTTTTCTGCTACAGCAGCAACTAATTCCGCTTTATTCATCAATAAATCCTCCTTAAAAAAAATATCACATAGTCTGCAAACTATTGTCAGGCCTCAATCATATCTAATCTATATTGCCCGTTGTCCATTGTCCCATTTTTTGATAGGTTTGTCAAGCTGTTTTATTGGAAAGCCATGGTTTTTTCACTTTTTTACCATAACCGCAGTTTATCGCAGAGAGCGGCGATTTTCTGTCCTGCCGGAATCGTCAGCATTTCTTCCCGTCCTATGGTTTTTGTCCGCAAGATCATCAGTCCATAAACGAGCACGCCGATCAAGACGGATAAGATGGTTGCTATCCCATTGCTTCCCAAGAGGAAAAACAGCCCCCTGTATGCAAAAAACACAAACACGCCCATTACGACTGCCGAAAGGAGCGGTTTTCCAACGGTAAAACCCGCGGAAAGCTGCACGCCGCTATATTTCTTTAAAGCGATAAAATCCAAGAGTGCCGCAATAAAGTATGCAGTGGCTGTGCCGACTGCCGCACCCCTGATATTAACTACAGGGATCGCCGTTAAAGTCCATGTGATGACCAGTTTAACGATGACCCCGATCAGCAAGTTCCGCACCGGAATCACCTGTCTGCCAATGCCCTGCAATGCACCGGTAAAGGTCGTCAGGGAGGCTAGAAAAATAAAACCGATGGAAAGGAGCTGCAAACATGGCGCAGCACTGATCGCGCTGGCGCGCTGCGTGCTATATAAGAGCAGCAATACGGGTTCTGCCAAGACGAACATCCCCACCGCTGCCGGAAGTGCTATGATCATCGCCATGCGGACGCCCAGGGATATATTTCCATGAAGCTCCTTTTTATTCCCCAGCCTTGCCGCCGCTGAAACCATTGGCACCAGGCTCACAACAATAGCCTGGATCAGTACCTGCGGAAATTGGATCACAGGTGCGGCAAACCCGGTAAGCTGCCCAAACAGGCTTTCAGCCATGGTTTTTTCCCAGCCTGATTCTAAAAGCCTGGACATGACGATCGCAGAATCAATTAAATTGACAATCGGCATGATCGCAGCACCCAACGTAATCGGAACTGCAATCGCAGCGATCTTCTTTAAAATCGCACCTTTGGACTCCCGTTTTCCGGTTCTGTCATTTTTAATCCTGTTTCTGATATTTTTCCCAAAAGCTATATATAAAATAAGCATGACGAGAAGACCGCCCGCAGCGCCCGCAGACGCGCCAAAACAACCGCCCGCAGCGCCCCGTTCCTGCTCCGTCTCCGCCAGGCGCACGTAAACCTCATCCATCAAGATCTTGGCCAGTGCAAGACCGCACACCACGCGAAACAGCTGCTCCGCTACCTGCGAGGCAGCAGTCGGCGCCATTTCCTGCATTCCCTGAAAATAGCCCCGATATGACGACATGATGGGAACGAGCAAAAGCGCAGGGGCGGTCGCTTTCATCGATAGTGCCGAGCCCGGGTTATGGATCAGCTCCGCAATCGCGTCGCTAAAGAAATACAAGATAAGAAACCCGATGATCCCGATCGCAAACATCAGGCTGCGGGAAAGTTTGAATACCCGCTCCGCTTCGCTGAATTGCCCGACGGCATACCGCTCCGAAACCATCTTGGAAATCGCCACGGGAATCCCTGTCGTGGCGAATACCAATAAAAAACTATAGAGGGAATACGCCGGCGAATAATACGCCATTCCCACATCTCCGATGAAATTTGCCAAAGGGATTCTAAAAAACGCCCCCATGAATTTCACCAATATTCCTGCAAACGCTAAAATTGCAGCGCCTTTTACCAATGATTTTTTAGCCATTATTTAAAGCCTTTCGAGTATTTTTTGAGTTGCCTTCCCGGCCTGATCGATCGTCTTCTCGATATCGATTGTGGAATAATTTCCATTTTCATATAACACCTTGCCGTCAACCATGGTCATGATCACATCGCTGCCGGAAGCGGAATAGACGATATTGTTTACCAGATCATGCACCGGGTTCATGTGCGCCGCTGAAATATCAAGTACGATCAGATCCGCTTTATTTCCCACCTTCAAGACGCCGCTGCCAGACCTGCCCTGTGCCTTCGCGCCGCCTACGGTAGCAGCCCTGATAGCATCCTGCGGCGTAACAGCGGTAGGATCTTGTGCGCGTACTTTGCATCCGATCGCCATCACTTTCATTTCTTCAATAAAATTCAAGCTGTTATTGCTGGCGACACTATCCGTTCCCACCGCCAGGTTGATCCCCTTATCCAAGATCCGCTGCACGTCGCAAATCCCGCTGGCCAGCTTCATATTGCTGACAGGATTCGCCGCAACGGTAACGCCCTTCGCCTTGAAAATATCAAGATCCGCATCATCCGCATACACGCAATGCGCCGCAATGGCGGGAACATCGAAAATGCCCATCTTTTCCAGATATGCCGCTGGAGTCAGCCCGTGCCGCTTTCTGCATTCCTCATGCTCCAACCTGGTCTCGGATACATGGACATGCATGATCGTATCATCCAGGGATTTCGCATACGCTGCCAGCGCCTTCGCCGTTTCCGGGTTTGAAGTGTATTCCGCGTGAAGGCTCATATCTACTTTTATTCTGCCATCCGCTTTATTATGAAATCTTTCATAAAAACTTTCCATTTCCCGGAAGCTATCCAGCTCACTAACCGGCGCTCCCATCGGATTTACGATGGAACGGGAAATATTGCCCTTCGCGCCGCACTCAATGACAGCCCTTGCCATATCCTCGCAAAAATAGTACATATCGCTCGTTGATACGATGCCATACCGCAGCGACTCCGCCATCGACAGCATCGTCGCCCAGTATACTGCCTCACCGGAAAGCTGATCTTCAAAGGGAAAGATCTTCTTATTCAGCCAGTCCTGAAGGCTCATGTTTTCGCCATACCCGCGCATGAGTGACATCGGCGAATGCCCGTGCGCATTAAAAAATCCGCTCATCAAAAGCTTCCCGCTGCCATCATACTCCCGGCCGCAGCTTTGCGCAGGCGGCTCTTTTCCAATATAGGAAATCCTGTCATCCGTAATCAGCACATAACGGTTTTGTTCGATTTCCAGAAATTCGTTCAATACTGTAATATTCTTAAAAAGCATCATCATTCTCCCTTCTACATGAGCGGTGCGACCAATCTCATGACACTGCCTAAAATTTTATAAATAATACTATATTCTTTACAATCACGTATGGATATTTTCTGGCAATGTGCCAGCGTGCTTTGGAAATCCCCTTCCACATCCATGACCACCGGATTTTTCCAGATATATGCCGCACATTCAAAATGCAGGAACAAGCTTCTAAAGTCCAGGTTTATCGTACCGACAACGGCCTTTTCGTCATCGCTCGTAAAGACCTTCGCATGGACAAATCCAGGCGTATATTCATAAATTTCCACGCCTTCGGAAATCAGTTCCTCATAATGCGTCCTGGCGAGGAAATAAGCGTATTTTTTATCGGGAATATGCGGCAAAATCAGTTTGACCGCTACACCCCTCTGCGCTGCAAAAGTCAGGGCGTCCCGCATTTCCTCATCTAAAATCAAATATGGCGTCATGATATGCACGTAATCCTTCGCCCGGTTAAGGATATCCAGATAAACCTTTTTCCCCAGCTCCTCCTTATCATAAGGGCTGTCGCCCTA
>CAJUEB010000109.1:0-3692 GCA_910585135.1 uncultured Eubacteriales bacterium | reverse complement strand
GCCCGTCCTCATGCCAGTTTCGATATAGCCGCCATGGTACATATACCGCCCGTAATTTTCTTTCCCCGATTCGTTGATATTCCACATCTGAAGAAACATCAGCGTAAAGCTGTTAACGGCTTTTCCCTTAACCATGATCGCCGTGTCCTTCCAATGACCAAATCGCTCTTTGCGGTTTATGTATTCGTCTGCGAGGTTGATTCCGCCAGTAAAAGCGGTATGCCCATCGATAACGAGGATCTTCCTGTGATCCCGGTTGTTCTGGTGCGTCGAAAGAAACGGCGTCATCGGAGAAAACACCTTGCATTTGATCCCGCGCTTTTTCATCCTGTCGGGGTAATTCTTTGGCAGCAGGGAAAGCGTGCAGGTTCCATCGTACAAAAACCGCACTTCGACCCCTTCCCGCACCTTTCGCGTCAGGATTTCCAGAACAGTATCCCACATATACCCGCGCTCTACGATGAAATATTCCAGAAAAATAAAATCCTCCGCCCGCTCCAGTTGATATACCAGCTCCTTAAATTTATCTTCCCCCAACGGAAAATATTTGATGCTGGCATTATCGTATACCGGATAATTGCCCTTTTCATAAATATACTTAAAAAGCCCGAACTCCTGCCTTGATGAAACGTACACTTTTTCTGTAGCGTCCTTCGCAGGCTTCAAAAAATCGGATTCCTCCGTGATCAGCTCGTCGATCCTTCTCGTGATATAACTCGTACCCGGCTGTATACGCGTGTACAGGTAAAAGGTAACGCCCACAACAGGAAAAGCCATGATGAAGATGATCCACATCAGCTTAAAGCTGGAATTCTGCCTGGCATTCAGCAGATAAATCAAAAGCACGGCAGCCAGAAAACCCACCATGTAATTCAGCACGATGATCTGCTTATCCAGGATCGCAAATCCTCCGAACAAAACCAGGGCCTGCAATGCCATCAAAAACACCAGTATCGCCGTTCTGCCGAACACTATCTTCCATAGCCCGCGCAATCGTTTCATAAAAATCTCCTCATTTCCGGCTCAAAAGCATCCGAATTTCCTAAAATATGCAACTATTAAGATGTTACTGCAACCAGTGATAAAAGTCAAAGACTTTCATGTGTATATTTGTCCAACTTTTACAAACAATAGAAGCATAGAAAAGATACTGGAGGAAATGAAATGAAAGCAACCGGAATAGTAAGGCGAATAGACGATTTGGGAAGAGTGGTCGTTCCGAAGGAAATCAGAAAGGTTTTAAGGATTCGGGAAGGCGACCCACTTGAAATTTATACCGGCACTACAGGAGAGGTTATTCTGAAAAAGTATTCGCCAATCAGCGAGCTTGGACAGATTGCCGAAACCTTCGTGGAATCCGCCTCGTCTATTTTAGGGCTGCCGGTCCTGGTTTCCGATACGGACCGATTTGTGGCAGTTTCAGGTTTGAAGCAAAAGGATTATATGAATAAGGAAATCGATGAAGACCTTGATAACATCATACAGCATAAAAACAAGTACAAAAACAACACCAAGGTCGTGATTCCGATTCTCTCAAACGGAGACCCAATTGGTTCTGTCACCATTCTGCCGCCGGAAGGGCAGGAGCTGACCGATCTGGAAATAAAAACCGCAGAACTCGGCGCAGGATTTTTGGCAAAGCAGATGGAAAGCTAGCGCGCAGCGGAAGGAAAAAGCACGCCCATATGGAAAAAGTGCGGTCATTTCTCATATGCATGCCCGCACTTTTATTGTATCTTTTTCAGGCTTTTGCTATGCAAAAGCCAATGATGCCGGTACTCAAATCATCCTTTATTTAATGATTTCTGCTACAGCATCAGGACCACAGCCTGCTGCGTTGCCTTCATCCGTATCCAGGTGAACTTCACGCTCATGCTTATCGCCGGAACGAACCAGCACATTATCAAAAATAAGGCCTCTTTCCCCATCGATCTTGATACATACGACGTCCTTGTCCTTTACGCCGGCTTCCTCTGCCTGCTCCGGATTGAGATGTACGTGTCTTAAAGCGATCATCACGCCATGATCCAGCGTCACTTCCCCGCAAGGGCCAACCAGCTTGCAGCCGGGCGTTCCTTCGAGCTTTCCTGATTCCCGAACCGGTGCTTTAATGCCCAGCGCCCTGGCATCGGTCATGGCCAGCTCAACCTGCGTTTCCGGTCTTGCAGGTCCTAATACCCTGATGCCCTTAAGGGTCGTCTTCGGTCCTACGATATCCACCTTTTCTTCGGAAGCAAACTGCCCCGGCTGTACCAGCGGCTTCGTTGGCGTCAGCTCATGGCCTTTTCCGAAAAGGATGTCGATGTGATCCTTCTGCAAATGTACGTGCTTGTTTGATAATCCGATTTGAACTTTGTAACCCATTTTCATTCTCCTTATCGTTTGCTCTACTCTTCCAGATATGATATGTAAGGAAGATTCCTGTATTTTTGATCATAGTCAAGACCGTATCCTACGATAAACTTGTCATCTACGGTAAATCCTATGTAATCAACATCGATATCCACGCGTCTGCCTTCCGGCTTATCCAGAAGCGTACAGATCCTGACGCTCTTGGCCTCCCTGTTTTCCATGTATCCCTTCAGGTAATTCAACGTGATCCCGGAATCGATGATATCCTCAACGATGATAACGTTTTTTCCCTCGATATCGGTATCCAGGTCCTTGTTGATCTTCACAATGCCCGAGGACTTTGTGGAAGCTCCATAGCTGCTCACAGCCATGAAATCAATGCGCATATCGAGATTAACATTTTTCATAATATCCGCCATCCAAACGACGGCGCCCCGCAAAATGCCGACTAAAACGACAGACTCCCCGCGATAGTCCGCTTCGATCTGCCTGCCGATTTCCGCTGCCCGCTTATTGATCTGTTCCTGTGTGATCATCACAGTTCCTATGGTTTGATCCTGCATCTATGGTTCTCCTTCTGTTATTGCTGTATCTACGGTCGTTTTTTCTTATCGTCTTCATGTACTTCATATTCTACATGATTCACGAAGGTTTTTCCACGGTATTTTTTTGAGTAGTCCTTTGTCTTGCCGCCCGTCCAGTATTTATCAAGCTCACTGGATAAGTACCAGAGGATAAAAATCCATAAAAGCAGGTCGTCGATCAGGGAAAACGGAAAAAGGATCGGCGGAATCAGGTCGATTGGAAAGAATATGTATAAGATCCCAAATATAATCAACGCCTTTTTTCGCTTTGGCACTGATTTATCAGCCATCATAAAGCGGATCGCTTTGATTCTTCTGATGATGACTTGAATACCAAAAAACTGCATCTATCCCTCCAACAATTCTTCCATTACGCCAAGCAATTCCTCATACCCCGTTTTCTTTAAAGACGATACCGGGATGACGATATCTTCCCCGGAAAGCCGCAGCGTCTGCCTGATGAGCTTTACCTGCTTTTGCATCTGGCTTTTTGAAATTTTATCGGCCTTGGTCGCCACGACAATACCGTCAAGCCCAAAATGGCGGAGATACTGGTACATCTCCACATCCTGTTTTGACGGCGCATGGCGAATATCCACAAGCTGCACCACCTTGATGAGGTTTTCCCTGCGCGCAAGGTAGCGTTCCATCATCTCTCCCCACCCTTGTGAAACGGCGCGTGAAACCTTGGCATACCCATATCCCGGCAAATCCACGATCCTGAATGCATCGTTAATGATGTAAAAATTGATCGTC
>CAJUEB010000108.1 GCA_910585135.1 uncultured Eubacteriales bacterium | reverse complement strand
CAGTCTCTGCATCATTGGCACGACGATCTGCTACGGACTTGTCCCTTCTCTTTCGTTCATGGCGTTTGAAACGGGCGTCGTTTCGGAAACGCTGCTGTTTAACAAATTTTTTTACGCAGCGATTTTGATGTGGGCGTATATTTTTATTAAAAAAATCCCATTTCGGCTTGAAAAGCAGGCGGTAAAGCCTATGCTGGCTGTAGTAATCGCATATGCAGGCATCGCTACCACGCTCTACCTCTCATTTGAGTACATAAGCGGCTCGCTGGCTACGATCATATCGTTTACCTTCCCTGCCATGGTCATCGCTGTAGAGATGATACGCGGTCGTGAAAAGGTGCGGGTGGTGAAAATCCTGGCGGTCGTCATTTCCCTCGCGGGACTGTGCCTCATCGTCTGGTCTCCTGATATGAAAATCAAAATCCTGGGCGTCATTTTCGCATTGCTCTGCGCAGTATGCTACACCGTATATACGATCGGGCTATCGGCAAAAGCGCTCGACCAAGTAAATTCCATCGTAACAGCCGGATATGTGCTGGTGACATCCGCAGTAATCAATTTTTTCAGATGCCTGATCAGCGGCAATCCCCTCTTCACGGAAAATGCCACGCAGCTAGGCTATATGCTCCTGCTGGCGGCTGTCTGTGCGTTTGCTGCAATTTTGCTGTTTTGCCTTGGCGTCAGGCTCATCGGGCCCAGCAACGCTTCCATTATCAACACGTTCGAACCAGTCTGCGCCTGCTTATTCGGATATTTGCTGGTAGGGGATGTGATCACTGCGAGCATGGTGATCGGCGGTCTGCTGGTAGTAACGGCTGTGCTGCTAACCAATCTGCCGGAAAAGAAAACCGCAGCCAAGGAGGCGGAACAGACGGAATAAAAAAGACCGCAGCAGCGGGATGACGGGCGGCAGGCTAATCGTTAGAAAGAGTGAACAAGAGGCAGGCGAACCAAACCATAAATGGAGAGCGGCAGACTAGTCGTTTTCTCTTAAAAATATAAAAATCACCATTTTTAAGAGAAACCGCTCGATGTTTCGGTTAAAAAGTGAGTGGAAACCGCATTGTTGTGTGCTATTTTCTCTCATATTTTAAAAAGAAGGGGTTTATAGAGAAAAAATGCAATGATTTTCTCTGACTTTTTAAAAAATCCCACAGATTAAGAGAATCAAGCCTGTTCCTAAGCAAAAATAGGAGCAAAAGTCCCCGATTTTCTCTTAAAGAAGGCTTTTGCGAAAATTTGAGAGAATCAGTAATAAGGCGCTATGCGTTAAGCGAAAAAGTGCACCAAGAAAATAAAACCAGCCATTCCCCGAATATCCCCTGGATATTCGGAACAAGTTAAAATATCGCCTACAGCGATATTTCTCATCTAAAAAAAAAACAGTAAAACTCTGTATATTTCACGTAAAAAGTGAAATATACAGAGTTTTTCAACTGACCTTTAGCAACATGAATATCATCTTGCTATTTCACTTGCTTCGTTTGCTTTTTTCATTATCACTCCCCAAAAAATTTAAGTACATGACAAATTTTCAAGTATTTGTCTGAAAGCCTAACTGGATTGCAGCAGAAAACTTTATATCAATACAATAAAATCATTCCTTGCATACAGAGTTCTAGCAATATGGGCTTAATGCTTTTATTTCTTACAGAAACAAATCTAAAATACCACAAACTTCATTTCATTCATGATCCCATTTCCAATAATGACGCCCATGTACCTCTTGATCTAATCATCCACCTTCACGGTTCCGCTCATTTTTCACGCGCAGGAGCTTCAGCACAATCCATTTTTTGGTAAATGTGATTATTTGAGTAGCAACTGCAAATTTTTATATATGTGCTACTTTATTTTCAACCATTCCACTAATTCAACTGCCCATTTACTAAAAAATACGCCTGCTCTCACTATGAATAAGACCGCAACGCTTGAAAATAAAGTAGCAATTGATTCAAAAAACCTATTTGCTACCCACATTTACACATTTCTGCAAAAGACAGATTCTCTATCTTCTTGGAAACAAAAAAGGTGACGATCGCTGCAATGATAGAAATTGCAGTAACAATATTGAGACCTGTCTGAATCACGCTAAGGATGATATTCACATTTGACATACAACTTACCCCCTGGTAGAACCAGGGGGGATTTCCAAGCCAAAGCGCCACATTACAAAACCGGAGAGGTAATCATACCACTCCGGTCTATTGATTCAATAAATCGTTTTCTCTTTCAGGCTATGCAGCCACTTTCTTTGGGTCTTCGTCATTCCATTTCTTGGACAGATATGTGAAGACAATTGTCAAAACAATTGTAAGAGCAGTCAGAACATACAGCAGGATTCTGATGGTGCCCACAACGGTGTCAACATTTGCATTTGCGAACAATCCATCGAAGTAGTCTCCAGCACCCCAGCCATCAACTGGATCTCCCCATCCTTCATACCAAGGCAGGAAGATACAACATGCTATATTGATAATAGACATCAAACCGCACAGCAAAGCGATTCTCTTCGTGTCACCCATAGCCAGGCCTGTTTTAGGGTTCTGTGGATATGCCACAGGATCTTTCTTAGTCAGACCGCCATATTTACGTCTCCAGATGAAGTAAAGTAACGGTCCAGTCAACATACCATACATTCCGGCAACATAGTAGTCAGAACCGTTGACAAAATATGCGAATACAGCAATGCAAATCGGAACAATACACAGAACTTTCAGGAAGCCATTGCCGCCAGGGATTCTGAATGTGTATTCCTCTTCAGGAATAATTTTTCTCAGCTTCATGCAAGACAAATATACCAGAATATAGGAAGCAACCAGCATAGCTACGTCTAACACGATTACCAGACCAAATGGCAACATGCACAGAATAAGGTTCGTGATCCCTACAGACAGGATTGCTGCAAACGGCACGCCCTGTTTGTTCAGTTTTACCAGGAACTGTGGAGCCAGGTTGTCATCAGCCAGTGCGAAGAAGCCTCTGGAACCTGATGCAATATATGTATTATAGATAGAACACTGTGCCAGAATAGCTACGATTACAAAAATCATACCAAAAATCGGTCCCCAGAATTCTGTCAATACGTGGGAGTAGCCATATGAATCAGGACCCCATTCATCGAAGTGTCCGATAGAGCCCAGACCTGCAAGTGTTGGCAAAATATATGTAGCCATAATCAGTGGAATACTCAGCAGAGTTCCTTTCGGAATAACTTCCGGGTTAGATACTTCACCAGCAATTGTGGACATGGATTCATATCCGGAGTACTGCCACATAATAACAGAAATACCGCCTGCAATATAGAAGAACCAGTCACCAGCACCTTCCGCAGGTTCCGGAGTCATCTGTAATGTAGCAGTCGGATCAGCACCCCAGTTCATAAAGCCGCAAACGGCAACACATGCGAATGCGATAAATACACATGCGGACAAAAATGTCGATACAGCACCTACCTCTTTCAGACCCTTGATATTAAGCAGTGTAAATAATGCTATCATACCAAATTTCAGAATGAATTCAGGAATCGTTCCTAAATCCCACTGCTGAGCGGCATATCCGCCAGCTAAGATAACATACAATGTGTTATCGATGTAGATGGAAACTGTTCTCCACCATCCAGACTGGAACGCCCAGAACTCTCCGAATGCTTCCTGTACCCATTTGTAGTAACCACCAGTCTGTGGTCTTACTGAGCCCAGTTCAGATGCAACCAAACCGAAAGGCAGACCCCAGACAAACGGCATAACGCATAACATTACGAGAACCAGCCCCGGTCCGCATTCCGGAATCGCTTCTTCCATACCGAAGCATCCTGCAGATACCAGACAGAAAATCATTGCCATTACTGTGACAACGCCCATCTTGGTCTTTTTAAGACCTTGAGCAGCGCTTTCAACAGCAACGTTGTTCTGTTCACTCATTTTTCAACCTCCTCAACCTTTAATAAAATATAATTACACGAGTATTATACTTTTTTTCAATCAATATATCAAACGATTTTTAGACTAATTTGTCGTGTTGAAAACATTTGCTTGTCTATTTTTGTCAAACAGAGAAAATACAGCAATTTAATTGGTTAAATTATGCCCAATATGTTATTTTTTGCGGTTTTTCCAACGTATGTACATCTTATCAATGAAAAAAACCATGCAAAACAAGCGTCTCGCATTGGTTCTGTAAAGCTAGCGGGAACGTATTCTTTGATTGCCCGAATCGTTCTATTTGTTTGATTTTCCGAAATCGTTCCGATTGCTTGCATTGTCCAAAAAACGATAGAGCGAATCATCTTTACTGCTTCTCATCTCCCTATTTTTGTTAAAAATAAAATTATCATCCCGATCATATATAATTCGACACGTATTGTCAATTTGTTTACGATATAAACTTGCTTACTTGTCCAAGGAGTACGGAAAGCAGCCGCCATATCCGCCATATGCTGCCATGTAAAGAGCAGGACATAAGGTCATTCGTGCAAAGCGCAAGAGTTCAATGTTACGCTATAATCACGCAAAGTACAAGAACACAAGGTCACGCTAGATCATGCAAATCTCAGATGATGCATGCTGCGGCACGATTACATTGATATGAACATGCAAAACAGCAAAGCGAGGCGGGACACGGCTTTCGCCAGCTCCTGCCCCGCCTCGCAGCAAATTTCAGCCACCTCACATCAAGTCCATTCGTCCTTACCTTAAATGCGAACTTCGTCCAGCCTGCACGACGCTCAGATGTCGTCCGGCTTACCAAAGCCCAGACATCATCGGTTCTGCACGAAATCTAGATCGCTTGCGGCTTGCACGAAGCGCAAATGTCATTCGCCTTACACAAATCTCAAATTTCATCCGAACCGCACGAAACCAAAATATCATTCAACTGCATAAAGCCCAGACGTCATTCTCTTTGAATTAGATTTCATCCGTCTTATAGATAAACTTCACGCTGCCCTTTGTGTCCGCCTTCTTTCCGGCAAAACTCTGATAATCCGCTGCCGCCTGCTGGAGCAAGTGCAGCCTGTCGGTCACGCTGGAAAGGTTGCCGCCAAATGCCTCTACCAGCTTATCCACGCCGTCACTTTTGAACTTGGCAATGCCTGCTGCCAAATCCTGCGATCCGGAACTCAGCGCACCCGTTCCTTCTGTTACCTGCTTTGCGCCACCTGCAAGATCGCCTGCGCCCTTTTCCAAAAGTCCTGCGCCTTCACAAGCCGCAGTGATGCCGCTGTTCAAATCATGCGCGCCAGACGCCAGAGCATTTGCGCCCGTTACTAACTGGTTCATTTCGGTTTGGCCATTCGACAATTTTTGGGCAACCGCTTTCTGGCCTGCAATCGTTCCTGGCTGGTCAGCCGTTCCTTCTAATCCCGCGATAGCACCATTTAAAAGACCTTGCTGGTCAAGCGTAAGGCCACCTGCATCGCGCAATTGTTTCAATACCGCTAAAACCTGCTCATCCCCGGCTGCCGTCTGTCCAAGCGCAGTTGCTGCCTCACCAAGCGCAGAACCCAGCTTATCGTTCGCCTCATTCGCACCAGCAGCCAGCTGACTCGCGCCCGCTGCCAAGCTTTCCGTCCCAGCCTTCGCAGACGCAAGGCCACTGCTAAGCTGCGTGATTTTTTCCTGCAAAGTCTTTGCGCCATTATAAACCGCATCCGTCCCCGCAGAAAGCTGCTCTGCGCCAGACGCCAGCTTCACCGACCCGTTTTGCAACTCGACCGCTGCTGATTGAAGCTGGCCAAGCGCATCTTTCAGCGCATCCACCGAATCGATGCTTCCCAAATCCAGATCATTCAGAAGATTGCTCGTTGCCACGGTCATCGTGCCACCAAGCTCGAATTTATCCGCATCACACGTCACTTCCACATAATCCGGGATATCGACATCCGCCCCCTGCAAATCCAAGCTCTCGGAAAGTCCCGGCAGCGCATAGCCCACGACCATGGACTTCTGCCCATCATTGATCAGCTTGCCATTTGTTACTTCCACATTGCTGCAAATTTCATTATCCAGCGACAAACTGGTCAGAAGTACGAACGGAACATACACGCCATCCATCTTCTGTGTATTAGTATAGTCAAACCGAATCTTCACCTTGCCGCTTTTGCCAGACAGCTCCTTCGCAGATACCGCTTTGCCATCCAGATAATAGCTGATTTTCATTTCTACCGGGAGCGTCTTTCTGATCTCGCCCTGATAGTAGATATCGCTGCCGCCGGATTGCCATGCGCCTTCTCCGTTCACCTGCTTGAATTTCTCGTTTCCTTTCACATTTTCGATTTGATCCAGCTCCGTATAGTCCTCGAGCAATTTCTTTTTTCCCGTGTTTTTCAGCCACTCGCTGACGATGATCCGCCCCGCCGTTCCATCATCCTTGGCAAGCACATACACCGTTTCTTCCTTAGAAGCCGCCTCAGATCCAGATGCAGCTTCCGAATTGTCCGCAGCTTCCACGCTCGCAGCCTTGTTTTCAGATACATCGGCAGACACAGCGCCCGCCTTGTCTGTTCCCTCCTTGGCCGCTTGTGCTCCATACGCCGGGCTTGCCGCACCGAACACGAGCAGCAGGCTTAAAGCGAATGCCATATACCTTCCCTTCGCCCGAAAGCCCATGCCGTTCGCTCTATCTGCGTTCCCATTCGCCCGATATGCTTTTCCTTTCATCCTATATCCTTGCATTAAAATCATCCTCCCATCATGCATGAAAGCCCTTGCTGGTCACGCGAATCACCCGGTAAAACAGTGCCAGCATTGCAGGCAAAATCAAAATTACAATTACCATGCTGACCAGCGCACCCCTTGCCATGAGACTGCACAGGGAGCTGATCATATCAATATCCGAATAGATGCCGACGCCAAAGGTTGCCGCAAAGAACCCCAGCGCACTGACAACGATGGACGGAATCGAAGCGGAAAGCGCAATCTGCACCGCCTGTCTGCATTCCTTGCCGTCCTGCAATTCCCGCCGGAATCTGGTGGTCATCAAAATCGCATAGTCCACGGTCGCGCCTAGCTGGATCGTTCCGATGCAGATCGATGCGATGAACGGCAGCTTCGTTCCCATATAGAACGGGATTCCCATATTGATAAAAATCGCCAGTTCAATGACCGCTACCAGAATGACTGGCAGGGATATGGACTTAAAGTTGATCGCGATAATCAGGAATATCGCGGCGATGGAAATAATGCTCACGACCTTGAAATCCCGATCCGTAATGGAAATTAAATCCTTCGTACACGGTGCTTCTCCGATTACCATACCCTTTGGATCGTACTTGTTCACGATACGATTGATCTGGTCGATCTGGTCGTTGACTGCATCGCTGGCTACCGCATCCGACGAATTGATGAGCATCAGCTGCCATCCGCCTTCCGAAAGCTCCCCTGCGATCTGCTCCGGGAGCGCCTCCTTCGGGATTGCCGGTCCTACCGCTGTATCCATGCCCATCACGGTATTAACGCCTTTTACCTTTTCGATCTCATCGGTCATGGCGATAGCGTCCTTTGCAGGAAGCTCGGAATCAGCCAGAACCATATAAGTAGAACCGATATCAAATTTTTCAGCCAGCTTTTCATTGGCGACGATGCTCGGAAGCTCCCTTGGCAGCGTTGCATCCAAATTGTAATATACATCCGTATGCGTATATCCGATCAAAGACGGAACGAGCAGCACCAGGAACAAAACGCCAAAGCTCTTCGCATGCTTTGTAATAAACGCCGCCGGACGTTCCATCGGCGGAATGATTTCCCGATGCATCGTCTTTTCGATCACCTTATCAAAGAGCAGGATCATGGACGGCAGAATCGTAACGCTGCCAAGCACTCCCAGGATAACGCCTTTCGCCATGACGATTCCGAGGTCAAGCCCCAAGCGGTAGGTCATAAAGCAAAGGGCAATGAATCCGGCAATCGTCGTCACCGAGCTTCCCGATACGGAAGCGATCGTATGGGAAATCGCTTGTGCCATTGCCGCTGGCTTATCCTGCGGAAGCCGCTCGCATTCCTCCTGGTAGCTGTGCCAGAGGAAGATCGAATAATCCATCGTCACGCCTAGCTGCAAAACCGCACTGAGCGCTTTCGTCACATAGGAGATTTCTCCCATAAAGTAATTGCTGCCCAGATTATACAGAATTTCCATCCCGATCCCCAAAAGGAAGATAAAAGGGATGATA
>CAJUEB010000107.1 GCA_910585135.1 uncultured Eubacteriales bacterium | reverse complement strand
CTAACTATACCAAATTTAACATCATAAATCAACGCATCGCGCTGTGAATTTTGCATATTTTGGCTGCAATCGCTGCAAATAATGCCCCCATCGGCGATACTGAACAAAGCCGCCTGCCGCTTTTGCCCACAGATCGCACAATTTTCAAGTTGTGGCATCACCCCCAGGGACTTGAGACGCTTCACCTGATAAGCCAGCACCAGCGTCCCGATCCCTTTCTCCCTGTTTTCCAAGAGAGCGAAAAAATCCGCCAGCAGATTAAAAGCAGAAACAGAAGGCACTTCCTCGGGCAAGGCCTTTTCCGTAAATTCCAGCACGTAAGCGCCGCTGATATACTTATCGATATCCTCCCCGATCTTATAATGGCTTCTGATGATTTCCGCACCGTTGATATTATAGCTGTCCCGGTTCTTGTAAAGCTCATAGCGGCCATAGGTGAACGGACGCAGCGGGAGCGAGCTTTTGTTTTTTCCCTTTTCGCTGATGCTGGTCCCCGCACTTATTTTGCCATATTTTTTGGAAAACAACAGGATCATCCGCCTGCCATATGAAATTTTCGTCTGCTTCAGCACGATGGCTTCCGTATCCGTCAGCAAATCCTACACCCGCTCCTTGTATCCGAAGTTGGAAAGGGCAATGTCGCTGTCCCTCCAGTTTTCCTTCACCTTTACCCACAGTTCAAGGTATACTTTCGTGCCCAGCAGTGCTTCGATTTCCCCGCGTGCGCTCTTGCCGATGCCTTTCAGCTTTCTGCCGCCTTTGCCGATGATCATTCCCTTATGGGATTTTTTCTCGCAATATATGACTGCGTTTATCTTCGTGATGTTCCGCTCTTCCTGGTAACGCTCGATTTCCACTGCCACGCCGTGAGGGACTTCATCCTGCAAATACAGGAGGATCTTTTCCCGGATGATCTCGCTTGTGATAAACCGCTCTGGATGCTCCGTCACCATATCGTCAGGGAAAAACATCGGGCCATCTTCGAGAAATGCCGATACGGATCGAATGACCTTCTCCACGTTTTTTCCCTGCTTGGCCGACACGCCGATGATTTCCTCAAAGATCCCCAGAGCATCGTATTCCTTGTATATTTCTTCGAAAACATCAGGTTCCAGCTTGTCGATCTTGTTGATGACCAAAATCTTCGGCGTGGTGACATCATCCAAAAGTTCCGTAATGTACTGGTTGCCCAGCCGCCTCGAAAGCTTATCGTCCACGATGAACACGATCGCGTCAACTTCCTTGAATGTGCCGATGGCAGAAGCGGTCATATATTCGCCCAGCTTCGTTCTCGGCTTATGAATTCCCGGCGTATCGATGAACACGATCTGCATATCTTCATCGAGGTGGTCGTCCGCATAATGGGTATAGATACCGCGTATGGTGTTTCTCGTCGTCTGCGGTTTATCGGTCGTAATCGCGATCTTTTCCCCAAGTACCGCATTGAGCAGTGTGGATTTACCCACATTCGGTCTGCCTATGATGGCTGCAAAGCCTGTCTTCATGTTGTCCTCCTATTTTTCCAATTTGAATCCCAGCGGCAATAGCTCCCCCAGCGTCCTGACCGCCAGTGCATCTGCGCTCGTCCCAGTGATCACTTTGATATCCGGTGCAAATTCATACATAAACTGCCTGCAAATTCCGCATGGCAGGGATTCCTGCACATCCCCGGCAGATACCGCGATAGCAGTAAACGCACGCTCCCCCTCCGAAATTGCCTTGACAAAAGCCGTCCGCTCGGCACATATCGTCGCACCATATGAGGAATTTTCCACATTGACGCCTGTGTAAACTTTCCCGCCTGCGGTCAAAAGCGCCGCCCCTACTGAAAACCCGGAAAACGGGACATATGCGTTTTTCCTCGCCGCATCCGCCAGCGCATAAAGCTTTTCCGCCGGATAACCTTCTGCTCCCGCATCATTCTTCAAATAATCCATCACGCTCTCCTTTCCAAATCCAAAGCCGTCATAATTTCTTCCTCTCTTTGCCGCATGAGACGCTTGTCCGCTTCATTCATATGGTCGAATCCCAGCAAATGGCACACGCTGTGGACGAACAGATACACGATCTCCCGTTCCACAGAATGCCCATATTCCTCCGCCTGCGCCTTTGCCTGCTGCGGGCAGATCACCACATCGCCCAGCATGAATTCGCTATCTGCCGCGATCGCATGAAAGTCTTCAATAAGCGGAAAAGACAACACATCGGTATGGTTGTCTATTCCCCGGTAGTCATTATTTAACTTCCTGATCTCTTCCCTGGACATAAAAGTCAGGCTTATCTCCGCTCCATCCGGATTTAAGCCTTCCTTTTCGACACATAAAGCTGCCGCCTTTGCAAGCTTCTCTTGCATGAAGTCATTGAAAAGGCCTTCTTCACTGTATAGGATTCTCATCGCTGCTCCTTGTAATACGCATCATATGCATTTATGACCTTCTTCACCAGCCTGTGGCGCACCACGTCTTGATCCTTCATATAACAAAAACCGATTTCTCCGATCTCCGCCAGCACCTTAGCGGCTTCCACAAGGCCTGAACGCTTTCCGGCCGGCAGGTCGATCTGGGTGATGTCTCCCGTTACGACTACCTTCGAGCCGAAGCCCATCCGCGTCAAAAACATCTTCATCTGCTCCGGCGTCGTATTCTGTGCCTCATCCAAAATGATAAAGGAGTTGTCCAATGTCCTTCCGCGCATATAGGCAAGCGGCACGACTTCGATCGCTTCCTTTTCTTTCAGGCGCAGTGCGCTTTCCCTGCCTAAGATATCATAGAGCGCATCGTACAGCGGCCGCAGGTACGGATCGACCTTTTCCTGCAAATCGCCTGGCAAAAATCCCAGCCTCTCCCCTGCTTCAACGGCAGGTCTTGCCAGGATGATCTTCTGGATTTCCTTATTCTTAAAAGCACTCGCTGCCATCGCTACCGCAAGATAGGTTTTCCCCGTTCCGGCAGGACCGATGCCGAATACGATATCCTTGCGCCTGATGGTTTCCACATAACCTTTCTGTCCGATGGTTTTCGGCTTCAATGGCTTGCCCTCGTGGGTAAAACAGATGATATCCTTGCTGACATTTTCCTTGCCGTAAGAAATGCCTTTATCGTTTAAATCCGCCATATAATTGATTTTCTGTTCATCGAGCGTTTCGCCTTTTTCCAAAGCGTGCATCATTTCCCGAAGCAAGGCCGCCGCCTGCTCTGCGCGGTCTCCTTTTAAAATCAGCGCATTATCCCGCTGGATAATATCGACTTTATAGTTTTCCTCGATCACCTTGAGGTTGTTGTCGAGACCTCCAAAAAGCTCGCCCCGGTCGATGGTTTCACTGATGGGAAGGTTGAGCATATTCCCTGCTCCGCTTGTTTGCTTTTCTCTTTCGTTCTCCAACCAAAAGCTCCTTTGTCTTTATTTTGTGTTTTTCGGATATATGCCCGGCCAGCATCGTTCTTTTCTAACTTCGCCGCCTGCCGGTTTCGTTGTCGCCCGGGCCAGCCGTATCCTGAACTGGACCGGCCGCCTGCATCCCGAACCGAACCAGCCGCCAGCCACATCCTGAAGCAAGCCAGCCGCCAGCCGCGACGCAACTGGAACGCAACGGCATACGATCCTCTCTCTTCATTATATTTTCTCACAGGTAAAATTTCAAACCTTTTATTTCAGGAAGGCGTGTTTTCTTCCGTTGTTTCCTCTTTGTTTTTATCCTGCTTCTTCACCTTAATTTTCTTTTCTTTCCCGATGTCCTCCAAAACCTCTAAAAAAACGTTCGCCCTGATCAGGTTTTCACTCTCCTCATAGTCTATCGTCTGACTGAGGATTTCCTCTCCTGGCTTCAAGGTTTGTTTCTGGTACTGCCGCAGTGCAGCCGCCAGGATTTTTTCGATTTTTTTCGCATCCTGTGGTGCTTCTGATAGTTCGACTTCTTTAATTTTGACGATGCTGATCGTGATCGGAAGCGGCCGCATCGTATGGAGCAAAGCTGTTTCCTGCCGCACGGACGCTTCGTATTTACAAAGGCTTTTCGCCGTATCGATTTTCACATCGCCAAAACGGATGAACAACCCCTGAACCGATCTCCCTGTAGGCGTTTTTTTCCGTTCGTTTTTTTCTATGTAAAAGGTCACCTGGCGCGGTACTTTCGCAAGCGCCTGCCCGCGGGCATGGCTGTACATGATAAAAAAATCATCGCCCCGGCTATAATCCGTGCTCTGGTATTTATATTTGCCGCTGATCAACACATCACCTTTATTGACGTAATCGCCCTTCTGTACGCGGGCATTTCCTTCCAGCGGCAGGATTTTTTCGATCATGCCGGAGCGCGCCGCCACAATGTTTACCGGCTTTTCTTCTCCGTCTGCCGATGTCTCCTGCTTCCCGGCCTCTGCAACATGAACCTTAATCAGCCTGCCGTCTGCAAAGATGCTGACCCATGTGATCTCGTCATAATTTTCATAAAGCGCTGCTTTAACATGGCTGTAGTCCTCTTCTTTTCTGGCGCCTTCCACGAGGCCTGCCTCAGCCAGCGTCTTGCGGATGGAGGTTTCCGAAAGGCTTTTATAGCCGTCCACCCTGATCTCGGCAACAAATAAGCTCTGGTAAAAGAGCAACGCGCCTAATAAAAAAGCGCCTGCGATCGTCAGCAGGCTGGCTTTCATGCTGTGAAAAAGCGGCAGAAGCCCGCCTTCTTTTAAAACAGTCATTTTATAGGAATGCCCCGCTGCTTTTTTTAGCCTGTCGAAATCATCCCCCTGTATCTCCACGGTGGATTCCAGCGGGTTTTTCCAGCGCAAATCCTTGAGGATAATGCCGTTTTTGATGCATTTATTGACGATATGGCTCAGATTGATTCCTTCAATCTTTATCTTCCTGTAATGCCGTAAAAAACCGAATTTCCTCGACCTCACCTGCCACCAGCATCCTTTCCTCTTTTAGCTGCGTGATCACAAAACCGCGCCCTTTTACGGAAGTATAGCGCTGTCCGTTGAATACCACGATCTCACCATCGGTCAGGAGCATGACCTTTTTCACGTTATCGAGCACCGTCGTCTCGCCCGTCACCAAGATCCTGGGCAGATTGACAGAGAAATCAAAAAGAAGCTCTTCCCTGATGGACATCACACATCTCCCGCCGCATATTTGCTGACAACTCGTGCAGCATGATAAAGTATATTCAAGTTTTATGAAAATATCACAGCCATTATCCGCTCGGCAGCCTTGATTCCATCCACGGCGGCAGACACGATGCCGCCCGCGTATCCTGCGCCTTCCCCGGCGGGATAAATCCCCCGGATATCGGATTGCATCGTTTCGTCGCGCCTGATCCGCACCGGGGACGAGCTTCTCGTTTCCACCGCCGTCATCACGGCGTCCGCTGCATCAAACCCCTTGAGCTTCCGCCCCAAATGCGGCATCGCTTCGATGATCGCATCCGCCGCAAATTCCGGCAAACTGTTTCGCACCCGGTCTGTTTGATCGTCCCGGAAATTACGATAGCTGGTCTTAGGCGGCCGCCCTCCGCCCTGCTCATAGGCAAGGCGTTCGTATTTTCTCTGAAATTCTACGCCGGCAAGGGGATGTGCAGAAGCAAAATCCGCCGTGCGCACGTCTACCAAAAGCCCGCTGTTGGCAAACTTTCCATCCCTTGCACTGTTGCTCATGCCGTTCGTTACCGCCGTATGTTCCTCAGACGCCGCATTGATCACGCTGCCCCCGGGACACATACAGAAAGTATATACGCCTCTGCCGTTTTCACAGCGGTAATTCAGTTTATAATCGGCTGCTCCCAGCTTTTTGGCGATTTTCGCATCGCCGTACTGTACCCGGTCGATCATCTCCTGCGGATGCTCGATCCTAACGCCGATGGAAAAAGGCTTTTGCTCCATCGGAAGACCCCTGTCATAGAGCATCTGGAAGGTATCCCTGGCGCTGTGTCCGATCGCTAAAATGAGGAAGTCGGCATCGATGATGGATGTGCTGGATGCGTCTGCGATTTCCACATCTGCAAGATCACTCACTGCGCCCAATGTGACAAGATCCGCTCCAGCAAAATTGACTGCGACAGAATTCACCGCGCTGCTGCAACTTGACGGTGCATCAGCAGAACCGCCCGCAAAATTTGCATCAGAATCACCCGTGCCAGCAGAACCTTCCCAGCGTTCATTTGCACCAATAGCGTCTGCTTCTGCGAAGCCGCTCGCCAAAGTGCTTCCAGCCGCATCGCCTGCACCCGGCCTGCGATCCTGCCCATATGCCCGGACTTCCCTGCTCTGTACTTTGAGGGCTTTGAGCCGCATCGTACCGCCGCATTCCTCCATTATAAGATCCTCTAAACGCGTATTAAAATAGATCTCCCCGCCGAGCGATTCTATTTTGCGGCGGATATTTTTCACAATATTCCGAAGCTGATCCGTTCCGATGTGCGGCTTTTGCTGATACAGGATATTGCTGTCTGCCCCCGCCGCCACAAATTCCCGCAATACTTTTGATATCCGTATATCTTTGATGCCCGTGGTGAGCTTTCCATCTGAAAAAGTGCCTGCCCCACCTTCACCAAACTGGACGTTTGATTCGGTATCCAAGATGCCTTCACGCCAAAACCGCTTTACCGAAAGCAGCCGTTCATCTACGGACTGCCCCCGTTCCAAAACCACAGGGCATAATCCCGCTTCTGCCAAAACGAGCGCCGCAAACATTCCGCACGGTCCAAATCCTGCGATCACCGGTCGCATCGGCTTCGTCGGCTTCATCGGCTGTTTCGCAACGCCGTTATTTCCAGCCGTCTTCAACCCATCGTTTTTCCATACATCTTGGCAGCGTTGCATCATCTTGTCACTGCCGTTTCCCCCGGCCGCCTTCAACGCATCCCGATAATGCTGCATGGTCTTCGCCATCTGCGAATCATAATCCACCTGCTTCGCCGCATCCAGGGGCAGCTTTTCATCACAGGAAAAATCCAACGTGTAAACCAGCTTAACATCGGGTTTTTTCCGCGCATCGATGGATTCCCTGACGATTTGAATGTCGCGCACCGCAAGGTGTTTCTTCTTCAGCTTTTTTCGTATGGCTGATGCGAAATCATCATGTCCTTGGTTCAGATTCAGTTTTATCTGGTGAATTCTATATCTCATTTTCGTTCCTTCATTTTTTGATTGACTGCTGCCGCAGCTTTCAGGCCTGTTTCCCAGGCGTTTTGCAGATTGAAGCCGCCGCATGGGCCTTGTCGGTCGATCAATTCTCCTGCAAAGTACAGCCCTTCCTGCAAGCGAGACTCCATCGTCTGCATATCGATTTCATCAAGGCAGACCCCGCCTGCCGTACACTGGGCGTCTTTCCATCCCTTCACGCCCTGCACGGGCAGTTTCCACGACTTGATTTCCGCCATGGAAACCCTTCTCGACAGCTTATCTGAGAGGATGCCAAACGAGCTTTTCCGCCCGGAAAGCTCTTCTCTCGTAAAATCAGGTGCTAAGTCCACTTCCAGGTGATATCGTTTCAATGCGCGCTCCAGAGGCTCTCCGTTTTCCGATACGATATGCGGCGTAAGGTTCATCACACAGATCCCCGAAAGTCCATCCGCCGTAAACTGAATTTCTCCGCTCTCCCCAGCAATCAAGCGGCCATCCAGATAAAGGTTCACCCTGCCTTTTGCCCGCACCCCTTTTATATCAGCAAAGCGGCCGCACACAATTCCTGTCAAAATAGGGTATACTTTATTGATTTTATGCCCAAAGGCTTTCGCAAACCGATATCCATCGCCGCTCGTCCCAAACTGCGGAGCCGCCTTACCGCCAGCAGCCAGCAAAAGGCTAGCAGCACGAATCTGTCTGCCGTCTTTGCCAAAAATAACAAACTCGCCCCCGCCAAAGCCCGTTTTCATGACTTCAAACCCAGTCATGACGAACACACCGTTTCGCTCTGCCTGCCGCACAAGCGCCTTCGCCACATCCGGGGCTTGATTGGAATACGGGTAATACCTGCCTTCCGAATCATGATACGTTTCAATTCCAATGGATTTAAAAAATTCCAGGGTCATATCCTTATGTGCGCAGGCGCGGTTCGTTATATTGCATCGCCCGCCGCCTGTCGCCATAATCTTTCGCCCCAGAATTTCATTTTTTTCCAATAAACATACCGTGATATCCTCATGCAGGAAAGCCGCCGCGCACAAACCTGCCGCACCGCCGCCTATGATGCAGATATCATATTTTTTCATTGATGCCCGCTCCCGTATTTAACATGGCTTCCACCTTCGCTTGTTCCCGCTCTTCTAAACGCTGCGCGATTTTCTCCGGCGTTTCTTCCTCTTCCGTGATTTTTACC
>CAJUEB010000106.1 GCA_910585135.1 uncultured Eubacteriales bacterium | reverse complement strand
TGCGAGGAGGGATTCATTTGACCACAGCGACAGTAGCCACAGAATTAAAGGCTCATTTGAAATCGTTTATCGATAAAGCGATCGATGGAGAAAGCATTATCATTACCAGGCTCAAAAGTAAAAATGCAGTATTGATTAGTGAAGAAGAATACAATGAATTGTTACGAATTAAGAACAATTCACAGTATTTATTCAAGCTGAACCAGTCAATAAAACAGGCAGAAAACGGAAAGATCGTGGTAAAAACCATGGAGGAACTGGAGGCAATGGAGCATGAGTAAACCCCAGTTCACCGAACAGGCATGGAGTGAATAAATATCATTGAAATTTATTCATGCATGGGGCATTATGAGGATTAAAGTCTTTTTCGCCTTCTTCGCATTAGGTCTTGGCAATCAGGCAAAAATCTGTTATAATCGTTGCAGTTAAAGGAGTTAAATAACGGTTAAACGATAGAGAAAGGTAGACATATTTATGATTTATGCAGGCGATTTTAGAAAAGGTATCACATTTGAAATTGATGGAGCGCCACATGTCGTAATTGACTTCCAGCATGTGAAGCCAGGCAAAGGCGCAGCGTTCGTAAGGACGAAGCATAAAAATATCCTCACGGGGGCGATTAAAGAGGAATCTTTCAATCCAGACGCCAAATTCCCGAAAGCACACATCGAAACGAAGGTAATGCAGTATCTGTACAACGACGGGGAGCTCTATTATTTCATGGATCAGGATACCTATGACCAAGTTCCCCTGACACTCGACCAGGTGGAAGACGCCATGAAATATCTGCGGGAAAACGATGAAGCGACGATTAAATTCTATAAGGGAAACGCCTTCCTCGTAGAAGCGCCTAACTTCGTAGATCTGAAGGTAATCGAAACCGAACCGGGCGTAAAAGGCGATACAGCAACGAACGTAACGAAGGCCGCTACCGTGGAAACAGGCGCAGTGATTCATGTTCCGATCTTCATCGAAGAAGGGGAAGTAATCCAGATCGATACGAGGACAGGGGAATATCTAGGAAGATCAAAATAAATGTTTTGCTTTCATAAGGGGCGTGAATGCGTCCCTTTCTTTGTAGTTTTTGATGCAGAAAAGAGGGATTAAATGTCGAAGCAGGCAGATGGCAAGTTAAAGCTGATTCTTATCATCGTAGCGGTACTGGTGATATTGATTACGGGAGGCATGTTTTTTTACCAAAACGGAATCGGTGCAGTAGATCCGGATAACGAAAAACCCGTGACAGTCACGATACCGTCGGGCAGCGGTGGTTCTGCCATCGTGGAAATTCTCGATGACGCAGGACTTATAAAAAATAAGATCTGTGCAAAAATACACATAAGGATCAGCAGCTACGATGCTTTGCAGGCAAATACCTATCGGTTCAACAAATCGATGTCCTTCAAGGAAATCATGCAGGCGATCGACGGCGGCGATTTTGATTATGTCGCACAGACAAAATTTATTCTCAGGGAAGGGGAAACGATTCCGCAGGCAGCGGCGAGCTTATCCGAGGTGCTTCCGTTTACCAAGGAGGAGATCATCGCTAAGTGGGCCGACCGGGATTACCTGAATACGCTGATCGAAAAATACTGGTTTCTCACGGACGCAATCCTGGCAGAAGGTATCAAGTTCCCGCTGGAAGGCTATCTTTATCCGGATACGTATTTTATTGCGGAGGAAGGGCAGTCCGCTGCGGATGCCGCACAAGATGCAAAAAGCATCGAGGCAGTTACGGATCATATGTTGACGATGACGGATAAAGCGCTGTCGGAGCGAAAAGCGGCAATTGATCAGAGTGGCATGAGCATACATGAATTCCTGACCCTCGCTTCCGTGGTGGAAAGCGAATCCCTTTTTGCTGAGGACAAACCGAAAATCGCAGGCGTGTTCATCAACAGGATCACGGACGGCATGCCGTTGCAAAGCGATATCACCGTACTGTACGCTTTGCAGGTAAAACGGGTAAAGGTGACGAATAAAGACACCGCCGTGGAATCCCCGTATAATACTTACAAATATCCGGGACTTCCAATCGGCCCAGTCAGCGCAGTGCCAGCCGGTACGATGGATGCGGTACTCAATTATGAAAACAACGATTACCTCTTTTTCTTTGCCAAGAAGGATGGCACGGTGATCTATTCGAAAACGTTAGCGGAACACGAGAAAGCAGCGGAAAAATACAGGTGGTATTGATATGAATATAACCAATAGCATTATCACGGCATATCTTAATAATTTATACAGCAGCATCAACCCGCAGTTAAAGGAGCTTAGGAGCTTTGCAGAGGATAAAAAAGTTCCGATCATCCTCAAAAGCACGGAAGGGTTGCTCTTAAATCTTCTGAAAATAAAGAAACCCGCCAGGGTATTAGAAGTAGGCGCAGCAATCGGATATTCGGCATGCTGTTTTGCAGACGTTTGCGGATGCCATGTCGTTACCATAGAATCCGATGCGGATTCCTATGAAGCGGCAAAAGCAAATGTAACAAACCTTGGCTACGAGGACAATGTCAAGGTGCTGTACGGTGATGCGAGGATCGTTTTAGCGGAAATGCCGTCTGGTTTGGGCGAGGATGATTTGTTCGATGCGGTGTTTATCGACGCTGCCAAGAGCCATTATAAAGCATTTTGGGATTTGGCAGTTCCGCTCTGCAAGCAGGATGCCCTCATCATATGCGATAATGTGCTGATGAAGGGCATGACAGCATCGGATGAATACGATACAAAAAAACGATACAAAACGAGCATTCGTAAAATGCGCGAATTTATTAAATACAGTACCGGGCTGGATTATGCCAATACGTGCATTTTGCCGGTGGGCGACGGGATTTCCCTGAGCGTTATCGATAAACAGAAGATCAATGTCATTTAACAATATGAAAAAACTGGAATTATTAGCTCCTGCGGGAGATCTTGAAAAATTAAAAATCGCAGTGGATTATGGCGCTGATGCCGTATATTTTGGTGGCGAAATGTTCAGCCTGCGTGCCGGTGCGGGCAATCTTTCCATCCCGGAGATAGAAGAGGGCGTCGCATATGCACATGCAAAGAAGGTCAAATGTCATATGGCGTTCAATATATTCGCCCACAACGAGGATATCGAACCGTTGCGCCGTTATTTAAAGCAGATTAGCCATATTCCCATCGACGCATATATCGTTTCCGATCCGGGCGTAATCAGCATCATCAAGGAAATCCTGCCGCATGCGGAGCTGCACCTTTCGACCCAGGCGAACATGACGAATTACATGACAGCCAATTTCTGGCACGCACAGGGGATCAAAAGGCTGGTTCTGGCGCGGGAGCTGACCTTTGGCGAAATCGCGGAGATCAGGGAAAAAGTCCCGGAAACAATGGAGCTGGAAGCCTTTGCACACGGTGCGATGTGCATCTCCTATTCCGGCAGATGCCTGCTCAGTAATTTTATGATTGACCGGGATGCCAACCGCGGACAATGCGCGCATCCGTGCAGATGGAAATATAAGCTGGTCGAGGAAAAAAGACCGGGCGAATACTATCCGGTGGAAGAGGACGATCGCGGTACATATATCCTCAATTCCAAGGATTTATGTATGCTGGAGCATATTCCGCAGATGGTAAACGCAGGGATTACTTCCGCAAAAATCGAAGGCCGTATGAAGAGCGTCTTTTATGTGGCGACGATCGTGAGCGCATACCGGCGTGCCATCGACGCTTACTTTGCTGATCCTGCGCATTACCAATTTGATCCGAACTGGCTGTGCGAGCTGGAAAAAGCAAGCCATAGGGAATTTACCACAGGCTTTTACTTTAATAAGCCTACAGCGAAAGACCAAAACTATCAGACCAGCGCCTATACGCGGGAGTACAGCTTCATCGGAATGGTGAAAGATTATGATGCGGAAACGAAAATGGCAGTAGTCGAGCAGCGAAATAAAATGGTGGTCGGGGATGAAATCGAGGTCTTTGGCCCAGACCGGGAATTTTTTACCCAGACGCTTGCCGTCCTGCAAGACGAGGATGGACAGCCAATCGAATCTGCCCCGCACCCACAGCAGATTCTGCGTATTAAAATGGAGAAACCGGTCGCGGAAAAATATATTTTGCGAAAGAAAAAAGAATAAAGCCGGCGGCGGGAAGCCTCTTTCGGCGGAATGCTTTTTAAAAGCATTATTTGAGATGAGAGAAAGGAGAAAAAAATGTCATCTGACCCTGGACCCATGTGGGGACAAATCGTTTTATTACTTGTATTAATTGCGGTAAATGCGTATTTTGCCGCAGCGGAAATGGCGATCGTTTCCGTCAACAAAAATAGGATACGCACTTTGGCACAGGAAGGAAATAAAAAAGCGCAGGCATTAAATCAATTGATCGATGAGCCGAATAAATTCCTGTCAACGATACAAGTCGTTATCACGTTAGCAGGCTTTCTGACCAGCGCAGAGGCCGCGGTAAGCTTTTCCGATGATGTAGGGCGCTTTCTGGAAGGCTTTGGGATTCCCTACGGGGAAGAAATCTCTGTATTCATCGTAACACTGATTTTATCATTCTTTACGCTCGTATTCGGAGAGCTTTTTCCGAAGCGGATGGCCATGCTCCATGCCGACAGCATCGCCATGGCCGTAGTGAAGCCGATCCTTACCATTTCTGTGGCGTTTAAGCCCTTCGTATGGCTTTTATCCATTACCGTAACACTGATCTTAAAAATATGCAGGCAGCGCACCGATGTAACGAATGCGGAGTATTCAGAGGACGATATCGTGTCCATGCTGGAAGCAGGACAGGAAAGCGGCGAGCTGAAGGAAGAAGGCAAAAAAATGATTACGGGCATATTTGCCTTTGATGATATGCTTGCTTACGAAGTGATGACGCCGCGGACAGACGTATTTTCCATCGATATCAATGCGCCGACAGAGGATTACATCGACGAATTGATGGAGCTTCGCTATTCACGAATTCCCGTTTATGAAAACGACAGCGATAATATCATCGGTATCCTCTATATCAAGGATTACCTTATCAAGGCAAGGGAAGACGGGTTTGATAACGTCGATTTCCGCTCCATCCTGCGTAAACCTTATTTTGTGCCGGAAACGAAAAATATCGATTCGCTGTTTTTCGAATTACAAACGACGAAGCAGCACATCGCGATTCTCATAGACGAGTACGGTGGTTTTTCGGGAATCGTTACCATGGAGGATATTATCGAGGAGGTCATGGGCGATATCGACGATGAATACGATGACGAAGAGCCGGAAATTCAGAAAATATCCGATGACACCTATGTCATGGATGGCAGCATGGATTTAGACGATATCGATGAAGAACTGGGCATTAACCTCGAATCCGACAACAGTGAAACCATCGGCGGGTTTATCATCGATATGCTGGGAGAAATTCCAGATGAAAAAGATGTGGGAAAGGAAATTGAAGCGGAAAACTATAAATTCCGCATCGATTCCATCAGGGATCGGAGAATCGAGCAGATCACGTTGACGATCTTACCGAAGACCATTGAAATGAATGCCGGTGAAGCAGAGACTGAAGAATCGGCCGATCAGGAAAAAACACCCGAAAAGCCGAAGTCCAAGCCGAAACGATCAGGACAGGAATAAACATTGACGGAACAGAGCCGAAATTATTTCGGCTCTATTTTTTTGCTTCCAGTCATATTTCGTGGGACAAGGAATATCATGTATTAAAGCATGGACAACAAAAGAAAAGGAAGAGACGGAAATGGATAAGAACACGGAAAAAATTTTAAAAAAGCTCCCCGAATCCGTACGGTACGGCATCTACCAGCTTCCCGAAAGCATTACGGATGAGATGGAGGAGATCCGGCTAAAAGCCAGGCAGGATACGCTGATCATCAGCGGCGGCAGGGAAATCAGCCTCCACGATAAATCATCCGTTACTCCGGAACTATTGGAGGAAACCTTAAACAGGCTGTTGGATTATTCCTGCTATGCATACGAGGAGGAGCTTTCTAAGGGATATATTACCATGGAGGGCGGACACCGGGTAGGCATTTGCGGCAGGGTGACGCTAAAAGGCGGCCGGGTTCATTTGATCAAGGATATCTCCTCCCTCAACATCCGCAGGAGCAGGCAGATCATCGGTGCATCGCAAAAAGTGATGGGTTCTGTATGGGATGAAGGAAAGAATACGATCAGCAATACGCTGATCATCTCTCCGCCAAAATGCGGTAAAACGACGATTTTACGGGATCTTGCCAGGAATCTCAGCAACCGGGGATACCGGGTCGGAATCTGTGATGAACGCTCCGAAATCGCCGGGTGCTACAACGGCGAAACCAGCTATGACCTCGGCGGCAGGACGGACGTTCTCGACGGATGCCCGAAAGCGGAAGGCATTCTCATGCTCATCAGGGCCATGTCGCCTGATGTCATTATCACCGATGAAATCGGGAAGGCAGAAGATGTGAGAGCAATCGAAGCAGCCTTATGTGCAGGCGTGAAAACGATCACCACGATTCATGGAAGCAGTTATGAGGATGTCGCGAATTCAGCAGTCGGAGAGCTGGTAAAAAACCATATCTTCGAAACCCTGATTTTTCTTTCGGCAAACCCGGTCACGGGAACGGTCAAACGGATCATGAAGCTGGCGGGGATGAAGAAAGGAGCATGATATGTTCAAACTGGCAGGGTGCGTGCTGATTTTAGCGAGCTGCTGTTCCCTGGGGTTTCTGAAAGCATCCTCTTATCAAATGCGCAGCAAGGAGCTTTCGGATATCCTGGAGATCATCAAGCTTTTAAACATGGAAATCACCTATAAAAAGGATACGCTGGCAAAATCCTTTGAAAAAGTTTCACAACTGAAAACGTGCTGGTTTTCACAAGTGTTGCAGCGTTGCAGCGTCATGTTAGCCGAGCAAGATTCATTGCAGGATGCCTGGCAAAAGGCGATGCAGGAATATGAAAAAGAAAGCCCGCTAGTAAAGCAGGACATCGAAATCCTAAGCGATTTGGCGTTGGGGCTGGGAAGAAGCGATTCGCAGGGACAGAGCAGATTGTTCGAACCTGCTTTACTGCGGCTCGATTTGCAATTACAGCAGGCGCGGGATGAACAGCGGCGGCAGGGGCGGATGTATAAAGGCCTGGGGACTGCTGTCGGCGTGGTCATCGTCATCATGATCATATAAGGAGTTTTGGAGTATGGACATCGATATTATCTTTAAAATTGCCGCCATAGGCATTGCCATCGCCGTATTGAACCAGGTTCTGATCAAAGCAGGACGGGAAGAACAGGCGATGCTCACCACGCTGGCAGGCGTCGTAATCGTGCTGATGCTGGTCATTCAGATGATCAGTGAATTCTTCGATACGGTAAGAACCTTTCTTCAATTTTAGGGGAAGATATGGAAATATTAAAAATCGTGGCACTCGCCCTGACCGGCGTCATCCTTGCCGCTTTGATGAAGCAAATCAACAAAGAAATATCAATTTACATAATACTAGCTACGGTAATTATTCTGTTCCTTTCCATCATCGACAGAATTACGGATATTTTTCTGTTCCTCGAGGGCATTTATGAAAACGTCACCTATGGAAAAATCTTCTTTCCTGTCATCCTGAAGGTACTGGCTGTAGCGTACATTACTGATTTTACGGCGCAGATGTGTAAAGATGCGGGAGAAGGCGCGATCGGCGCTAAGGTAGAGCTTGCTGGTAAAGTGATCATCTTTTATCTGGCGATGCCGATTTTAACGGCAATCCTGGAATTGATCGGATCGCTTCTAGGATGACAGCGAAAACAGGATAGCTCGCATCGAAGCGAGTACAGGCTGTATCGGAAAAGGTACCAACCATCTCGAAAAGAACGAAGGTTACAAAGGAGAAATCACATGGATTATGAAGCGATCATAGATGGTCAATTAGACTCGCTGGATTTATCGGAGCTTTCCGAAATCATGGAGGAGGCTACGGCTGAAGGAGGGATTTTTGATGAAATCACAGTAGAAGGGATCGTTCATAACCTCCTGAACGGGCAGCCGTTGTTCGACTCTGGTGAAATCATCGATAATCTTACCAATCTCTTTTTCATGGAGGTAAAAGCATCGATTTTCTTGGGCTGTGAAATACTGGTGATTTGTATCGTGACCGGGCTGTTATCAAACCTGTCCAGTTCCTTTGGCAGCAAGACGGTTTCTTCGCTGGGAACGATGGTATGCAGCTTCGTGATCATTGCGCTTTGCATTGGAAATTTCTATCAGACCTATGACTATTGCCGGGAAACCATGGATATCATGACGACTTCTATGGAAATCCTGCTGCCGATCATGATCCCGCTTCTGATTTCGATGGGAGGCGTCTCGTCCGGCGGTATCATGAACCCGGT